>NZ_JAIHLP010000005.1 GCF_020009625.1 Leifsonia poae | reverse complement strand
GCACCGGTCGCGGCGTTTCTGATGTTCTGCGCGTGGATCGCGCTTCTTATGGCGATCGCCGTCATGCTCGTGCTTCTCGTCGTCCTGTACTTCGCCGGTGTGCTGTCCCGCTCGGCTATGTCTGGATCATCGATCCGCAGCGCCGCAAGACCGGCTGGCGACTCGTGGCCTGTTTTATCGGCGTGATGCTTGCGCACCCCGCTGCTGTTCTTCATGCTCGGCGTCACGTTCCACTGGATCGGGGCCGCGCGCGTCGAGACGTTCGGCGATCACCTGAACGTGCAGCGCCTCGCGTGCTCATTTCCGGCATTCTCGCAATGCTCATTGCGACTCTCAGTCCGGCGCTTCTGATGAAGTTCGCGCCGGTCATCCCGGCCTCCTTCGGCGGAAGTAACGGGCCGAGCATGCAGCCGGGGCGATGGGGCTCGGGCAATATGCAGGACGCCACGCAGAAGTACGCACCAGAAGCCCGACAGGGTGGCAAGCCGACTGACTCTGGCAACGCCCCATCGCCAGTCGAGGACGCACCCAGCGTGAAGGGGAGCGGGGGACTGGCGACTTCGCCGGAGCGGAGCGAAAGCGGGCAAGAGCGCCGGACGGGCAGCCGGCGCAGGAGCCGAAGCGGGCGCAGCCGCGCGGGCACGGGGGCCGGCGCAGCTGGTGCCGGAGCTGCAGGCTGGCGGCCGCGGGCGCGGCGAGTCCGCTACTGGCGTCGGTGCCGCGATTGCGTTCCTACGCTCATTTGCGGCCGCGCGTGTGGCAGCCGGGCAGGCGGCTGTGTCGAAAAGGCCCAGGAGGCGGGCGCTATGGCCGCTGAGGCGGCTGCAATTCGGACGAAGGGGGCACAGTGAGCAACGCAGCGCAGAACACGGATGGTAGAGAGGCAGCTGGGCGGCGAAGCCGGCCACCGATCATTCTTCGGCGGGTCCGGCAAAGGCCCGCGCAACATCCTGCTTGCCCTGTGTGGAGTCGGCCTGGTCGTCGGCGCACCGTTCTTTGGTGCACCCGCCGTCGTCGTTGCCGTCATCGCCGCGCTGCTGGTGTTCCTGGTCACAGCACGCACTCACCGCGGGTCGATCCTCGACCGCGCGAACGTCGGGTGCGCTGGAAGGGACCGCGCGCCGCGCCGGCATCGACCGCTACACGCCGTTCGACGTCGCACAGTGGGACCAGCTGACCCAGCTCAAGCCAGGACAAGACGCGGCAAGGAGGACCCGGTGGACGGCCGCACGCGAGCTTGCGGCGATGCGGACCATGCCGGACGGTGCGGACGGAATGGGATGGCTTCAGATGGGCCGGCGCGAGCCGGGAATCGCCTGGCACGCCCCGATGGGGAGAAGCCCTATCTATCGGTCGTGTTCACCGTCACCGGGCAGCTGCGCGGTGCGGAGCCCACTCGGGTCGCCTCGTCGAGCGGCCGAGGCTTTCGGGGAGTTCCTGGCATCGCGCGCAGCACGTCGAGCCTGCTGCGTCGCGTGCAGGGTGACCACGCGAGTGCTGCCGCCCGAAAGCATTCAACGCGGCGTGGGCGGAGGTTAGCCTTGACCCGACGATCCCGACCAACCACCGCCGTGCTCTCGTACGGGATGGTGCCACACGCCGCCGGGACGCAATGGTGCAGCGGCACCGATCACGGCGTGCTGGCCAATCGACGCCGAATTCGTCGACGTCGCCCGTGGATATGGGGAGGGCCGCGACGGTTGGCGCGCACTGATGCACCGGCGAAATCGAGTCCGCAGAGCGCGCCTCCGCGCGGCACGTTTGGGAGACGTTGCGTGCTCACCGCACGGCAGAACCGGAGCGCACGTCGTTCACGGCCAGAACCCGTTTCACCCGATCGACCAGCCTGTCGACGACCCGGGCAAGCTGGCCGTCGCGTCCCACGACGAATTACTCGCACACATCGTCACGGCCACCAACCCCCGAGACGGGCGCAGAGGTCGAGTGGTGGCACCGCACCGCCGCGCGATCAAGGCCGAGAACCTCGCCGTAAGGCAAACGGTCGCAGCTGTGGATGCTCGACCTGCTGATTGGGGTCGGAGCTGCACTTCCTCCGTTACGGTGTCGTTCCATCACCAGCTAATCCCCGCATCCGAGGCACGCGCTGCGGCCCGGCGCGACCTGGTGCGCGACCAAGCCGCGCAGAATGAACGACGGCCGAAAAGGGCCGCCTCGCGAACGACGAAACCACGTGAACAAGACCGCCGCGCAGCTGCGGAACGCCGATCTTGGGTATGGCTCCCGCCACCACGGGGACAGCTGGATCGGCTACGTCACGATCACCGAGACAAGCCGCGACCGGCTGCAAATCGCGTCTCGTCAGCTAGAGGAAGTCTGCGAGAACGGGCTCGGCGTCGAGGCCACTGGACTGGCAGGACAGCTTCAATCGGCGGCGTCCGGCACGACGTGGCCGATCGGCCGAGGTATCCAGACCGAGAAGCCCTCTGTCACCAACGCGTGTACGGAAGCTGGCCGGCAAGACCAACAAGGAGGCGCTATGAGCGAGCACAAGGCCGAGAGCACCAAGAGCGGTATGTGGTCGCTGCCGGTTCTGCGGAAGTTCGCCCCGCCCGAGGAAGTACAGGTCGACGAGAGCGGACGCACCGAGGGCAGGACGAGCTGCTGCCGTGGAACGTCCCCGGCACGCAGCTGCGCGCGCGCAGCGGCCGCGCCGGTCGCGGCTTCTACGCCCCGCGCTGCGCGGTGCGCCGTCGACCACCCGGCAGGCGAAGTCCTCAACTCCGCCGTTATCGGCGCACCACCGGCACCAGGCGGCATTGTCACCGGCCGCGACGTGCTCTCGAAGACGTCAATCGCGCACGACCGGTGACCGCCTAAACTCGCGCCGCATGTTGGTGTCGAGCCCGAACGTCGTCGTGATGGGCGACGTCGGCTCCGTAGTCGAGCTTCATCAAGACCGCGCTCGTCGCCCGGCCCTCATCATGGCAAGCGGCGCGCCACCGTGTTCGACAAAAGGGACCGAGCAGGGGAGGGCGAATACTCCGAGCTCGCGCGCGCGTTCGAGAGCCCGAGCCCATCAAGTTCACCGACGACGGCACCGGCACCCGGCTGAATCTGCTGGACCCCATGATCAGCCACGGCCCGGAGCATCGGGCAAATGCGGCTGCTGAAAGTCGTCACGCGCCTCGCTCGCAACGACACCCGCTCAACGAGGAAGAAGAAGCGCTCCGCTCGGCCCTGCGGATCACGCTCGCCCGGTTCGAGGACGGACGGGTGCCGACCCTGGCCGACGTGCTGCCGGCGCTCGCGTCGACGACCGCGGACAGCGACTACGCGCAGCATTCGCCGCAGGCGCGCGGACAAGCTGCACCAGGCCGGCCTCTCGGTGCAGTTCACCTCAACACGCTTCTTGGACGACTATGCCGGCCTGCTCGACGGCGAAACGTCCAAGGTGGTCGACCTGGCGCACAAGCTCACCAGCTGGGACATTTCGCAGCTGCCGATGACGGCCCTTCCGTGCCGATCGTCATGGCGATCGGGCACATGTGGCTGCTCGGTCGACTCCGCAACGACCGCGGCTGGCACACGACGTGCGTCTACGAGGAAGGCTGGCACATCGCTGCCGGCCCCTCCGCATCGCTCGCGAGAGGCGAATCAGAAGCTCTCCCGTGGCCTCGGCTCTCCAACGTGTTTCGCCTTCCACAAGGGCACCGATATTCCTGCCAACTCACCCGGTATGGCGATGGTGCAGGAGGCCCAGTCGGTCTACGTCTACGGCAGAGCCGGCACGAGGATGCGCTGTGGTGGCCAGCAGACCTTCAACTTCTCTCCCGAGCGGGCGCACGACATTACGCAGCTGAGCGACGGCCACCACTACTTCAAGTACGGCAACGCACGTTGAAACGCTCGTGCGGCACATCCGCTCGGAGTGGGAGACGCAGATCACCAACACCCGACGAGGGCATGGAGGGTGCCGCCGCCTCGGTGCTGCGGAGCGCGTGATGGGCTGGAAGGGCATCGCGGCTGCCGCATCACCGTTCTGGTGATGTTCGGCGGTGGTGTGTTCATGTCCGGCGCGCAAGCCAGCGGATGCGGCGGCGGCGAGGTCGTCGCGACCATCGCGATCAGCAGCCGGCCGATCGCCGGCTACTCAGGCGACCAGCTCGCGAACGCCGCGGCGATCATGAACGCGCGCGACCGGACTGGGGCTCGACGCCCAGGCTCAGGTCATCGGCGTCATGACCGCGATGGGCGAATCCGGTTGCGGGTGCTCGACCATGGCGACCAGGCCGGCCCCCGACCGCGCGGGCTGTTTCAGCAGCGCGACACCTGGGGGAGCCTCGCGGATATCGGATGGACCCGACCAAGTCGGCGGTGCTGTTCTTCCAGCGACTCATCCAAGTGCCCGGCTGGCAGGCCATGACCCGACGCTGGCCGCGCACACGTGCAGGTGAACGCTGACCCAAACCACTACACGAAGTTCTACTCCGCGGCCGCGCAGGTCGTGCAGGCGCTCGGCAGTAATGGCGGCGGCACCCCGGGTGCGCCGTAGGCGCCGACCAGGTGGGGCTCGCCCAGGAACTCGTGAAAGCGGCGGACGCCGGCCAGCTGCGTGGCCTGGTGCCGGATCACATCAAAGAGATCCGCTGGATTGCTCAGGATAAGACCGTCGCGGATTGCGGAATCGACACCGTGTCTTGCAGACCATCGTGCTCGCTGTTCGCACCTTCCAGTCCGTGGGCGTCTCCGACATCAACCGCAGATGCACCGGCCAGATCGAAGGGGCCGGCACGGAGTCGGCCCACTACAAGAACGGCGGCGGGCACGCCGTCGACTTCTACATGCTCAACGGCACGCCGCTCACGGGGGCAGACGGGTACTCGCTGCGCCTGATCGGGATGCTCGACCCGATCGTGCCAAGGGCTCACGAGTCGGGCAGAAGGACGTTTCGCGCAGCTGCGGGCGTGACGATCGCGACCACGAACTTCGGCCAGATCGACGACACCGGGAACCATCTACACATCGACTTCCTGTACGCCACGGGCGCTTATGTCGGGAGTCAGCAATGACAGGGCGTGTTTCAACAGCGCGCAACGCAACCCAGTGACATGCATGTCGCCTACAGTCCGGAGCTGAAAGCGGAGAATGAGCGGCACATTGCCGAGTTCATCGGCGGGCGCCGACTCGAGCTGCTAGCCGCCTGGGGCGAGACGATTATGGCGCGATCGTACCTGCGCGGCATGCTTCGCGGCATCGTGGGCCTCCCAGAAGCCGCGTCCTGTAACTGGAGATCTATCGGTGACCCTCTAAAAGAGCGGCCATCCGCGCCCCCTCGCGAGCAAGCTATGCGTGGCCACTGCGTCCGTTCGACATTCACGGCTATCTGCGTGGGCTGTGAAATGCTTCTGCGTGCGAACACGCTCAATCAACTGTTGACGACGGCGTGGCACGCGACCAGCATGTCGGCATGAGTGATGACGACGAGTTCGATGACGATGATGAGATGGTCGTGGGCGACCAGGAACTCGTGTCGTTTGAGAAACATCTGTTCGCCGCCATCCGCGAGTCTCGCCAGCTCGACGCGGAGATCGACGACGAGTACCGCCGGCTGACGAACGGTGAGTACGACGAGCCAGCTATCCCGGAGCGGGAATCGGACGGCGAAGGCAAGCCGTAATCGTTGCGCGGGTACCCGGCTGAGCAACCAATCGAGTAGGAGGAATTTGGTCTGGACGCCCTATCTCTACCTATGTAGAGTTAGGGCATGAAGATCACTCCGTCTCTCGTGAAGGTCGCGACCGCACTCCTCGACGCCCCAAAGGAACGACACTGGGGATACCGGTTGAGTGTGGACAGCGGTGTTCGGTCAGGCGTCCTCTACCCAATCCTTGGACGCATGATGGACGAAGGATGGCTGACCGACGGCTGGGAGGATCCCAGCGAAGCTAACGGCCGCCCTCCCCGCCGCTATTACGAGATCACCGATACGGGCCTTCGTGAGTTGGGAGCGGCTCAGAGTCGATTCCTCGCATCACAGGCTCGCGTGGGGGCGACAAGCCCCAACAGGCAAGGCTGGCGATGACATGAATGTAGATTTCGATTTCGCGAAACTTGCCTCTCTGTTGGGGCTGTGGCCGCTCGTCGGCATGGGGGCGGCTCTGCTCCTCGTCTGGGGGATCGCCCCGGGCTGGATTGTGAGACTCGCTTCCCTCGCCTTCCGGAAAGGTGACGCGCGCCGCAATGAGATGATCGCCGAGCTCTACGCGGTCCCGCATCTGAGGCAGCCGGTGTGGGCGCTTCAGCAGTGTGAACGCGCCCTAAGCGAGGGCCTCGCCCCTCGCCTCTGGCAACTGGGCTATCGGCGGTTTGCCGGGCGATTTACTCGAAGGACCGAGGTTGCTAAGTCGTATGCGGAAACCATGATCTACCCGATCTTTCCGGAGAACGAGTTTCTCCGGCGGTATCGGCACAGCGATGATGCGCTTCCGATACTTCCCCTGATGCTCGACTTTGAAGGCCCGAGCGGTGAGCCTTTGATGAGCGTGAGGATGGGCCACGATGATGACGTGCTGGTCATGTCCGTGTATCCCGGCGTTTCGTGCGCGTGCGCTCCGGCACAGATGGCTCTGTGCAGGTGGTTGAACGGCAACAAGCAGTTCGTCTTCAGCCACAAGGTCATCAGCGCGGCGTGTGTTTTCGAACGAGAGTGGCGGAGGCAATCGGTTACACCTCAAATCGCGCGGAAGGTTCGGCGATCGACAGTGCCGCTCGCCGTTGATGGCTCCTACCAGGATCATCGCGCGACTATTCGGTGGTCAATCCGGAGGTCTGACTGTATCTCGGTGGCGTCTGACGCTGTAACCTCTTCTATCCGGCCGCGCCACTATAGGGTTCGTGCATGAGCATGTGGGGGGATGTGCCCTCGTGGGTGACCGCAATAGCCACGGTTGGGTTGGTCGTCGCGGCAGTGACGGCTGGAATCTACGCGGCTCTATCCTGGCGAGATGCTCGCGCACAGGGTTTGAGGCGGGCGCAGGAACGTAGGCGCAGGGTGCCTCGAAGGTCTCCGCTTGGGGTGGCGAGGGCGATACTTCCGAGCACTACGACGTTTGGCTCAGAAACGGCAACAACGTACCGATCTACGATCTATATCTCATGGTGAATGGATACGGCGAACTAGCTGCCCGGGCGTGGTGGACTTGGATCAAGCCGTTGTGCCACCTGGATTTCGAGCAGGTCTTCGCTCTGCTCCCGTACAGCGAAGCGCAGCGGACTAGGGGGCCCAAAGTAGTCGATGGTGAAATCGACCTTCGCGGGCATGAGCCGTGGGACTTCTTGGTAGAGCTGCGATTCCGGGATGCCGATGGGGTTACATGGAAGCGCGCTCTGAAAATGGCGAGATCTCCGAAGGCGGATCCCGTAGCAAGAAGAACAAGGACTTGTGAGTGAAAACTGAGGTGGTGGCAGGAGCCACGACCTCTTGGGTGGCCCGACCCAAGGGCCACCGGGGGAGCCGCGGCTAGGTGTCGCATTCGCATCTAACGGGGATGCCATGTTCAAACTGACATAAGGTATATTATCAGCGAAGGAGACTTGGATGGCCTCGACGAGCTTCGCGAAATGAGGTGATGCCGAATCAGCCGACAGCCGGTGGGCTCACCGGCTAGCGGATCGCCGTGGGAGCGCTGGGGGAACTCTTCAGAGCATGATCCCAGACATGGGCGAGCGCCGCGTGCACCGCGCCCTGGATGACGATGTCGCTCGCCAGGGGCGAGGCGAGCAACTCGCTGGCGAACGCCGTGTGCTCCTCGACGCGCAGGCGGAGTTCGGGGATGAGTGGCTGGAGCGACGTCGCCACTCCGCCGCCAAGGACGATTCGGCCGGGGTCGAGGAGGCTGACGAGGGTCGCGATGACGCGCGCCAGACGGTCGAGGAGGCGGCCGGAGATGTCGTGAGCCACGTCGTCGCCCTCCTCTCCCAGCCGGAACACGTCGGCGGCGACGCTCTCGGACGTCAGCTTCGTCTGCAGATGGTCGCCAACTGCGTCCTGCGCCCAATCCTGAGCCAGTCGCCCGATTCCCACTGTGCTGCCGACGCCCTCGATTAGGCTGAGGTATTTCATCTCGCCCCCGCCGCCGTGGTGTCCGCGGTGGAGAACACCGTTCTCGACGATGCCCGCGCCGAAGCGGTCGCCGGGAGGAGGACGACGAGCGACTGCGCCGGGCCGGACATCGCCTCACGTTCGGCCAGCGCGGCGAGGTTGGCGTCGTTTCTACGACGATGGGCCATTCCGGGTGGCCGCTGAACAGCAGGTCGGGATCGATCCGGATCCAGTCCCAGAACTCGTCGCCGACGCCCACCCGACCGGTGTGATCGACGGGTGCGGGGTACGGCGAGCGTGGCGGCTAGGACGGTCCCGGCTTCAGCTCCGGCGTCGTGGAGGGATTCGTCGACGGCCGCCTGCGTCTCGGCCGTCCGATCGATGATCCACTCGGGCTGTCGGGGCGCGAGTGAAAGGCTCGTCTCGAGCGTCCGACGATCTGGCCGAGCAGGTCGGCGACCACGCAGGTCACGGATGAGAAGCCGAGATCAACCCCGACGACGTGGGCCGCGCCCGGGTTCAGGGCGAAGCGGCGGGAGGGCCTGCCGCGGGTCCCTTCCACCCGGGGGCCGGCATCCGACTCCGCGATCCAACCCGCAGCCAGCAGATCGTCGCAAACGGCCAGGATGGTGGAGCGCGTGAGGTCGGAGAGCTCGATGAGTTCGGACGTTGTGAAGCTCTTGCCGGCGGACGCGCT
Organism: Leifsonia poae; assembly: GCF_020009625.1. Taxonomy (NCBI): domain Bacteria; kingdom Bacillati; phylum Actinomycetota; class Actinomycetes; order Micrococcales; family Microbacteriaceae; genus Leifsonia; species Leifsonia poae. The sequence continues at coordinate 4,028 of NZ_JAIHLP010000005.1, read as the reverse complement.
GCTGAAGATCTTCAGCAGCGCGAGCGTGTTCGAGCGCCGGAGGACGTTCGTTGACGTCGCGACCAGCGCGTGCGTTGGAATCGATTTCTCTGCGGGACTTGCCCAAACCCTCGACATGTGACAACAATAGTGCACGTCTTAGATTTAGAACCTAGATAAATTCTGGATCGTCTCTCTCGGAAGGATCAATGGTGACCGAAAGCGTTCTGAACGCCACCCGTGTGGAATCTCCCGACCGGTGGTGGCGCAGGCAGCCGTGTGTATCAGGTGTATCCGCGCAGCTTCGCGGACGGTAACGGCGACGGAGTAGGCGACTTCCTTGGGCTGATCTCCCGCATCGACTACCTGCGCGATCTCGGCATCGACGCAGTCTGGCTGAGCCCGTTCTACCCGTCCGAGCTCGCGGACGGCGGCTACGACGTCGCGGATTATCGCGACGTCGACCCGCGCATCGGTACGCTTGCGGACTTCGACGCGCTGGTCGCCCGCCTCCATGACGTCGACATCAAGGTGATTGTCGACATCGTGCCGAACCACAGCTCCGATCAGCACGCTTGGTTTCAGGAAGCCCTGCGCAGCGTACCCGGTTCCGCCGCCCGCGACCGCTACATCTTCCGCGACGGGCGCGGCCCGGACGGCTCAGAGCCACCGTCGGACTGGACGTCGATCTTCGGAGGGCCGCCTGGACCCGCGTGCCGGATGGGCAGTGGTATCTGCACCTGTTCGCTCGCGAGCAGCCCGACTGGAACTGGTCGAATCCCGAGGTGCGACAGACTTTCTGACCACCCTTGAGTTCTGGGCAGATCGCGGGGGTCGACGGATTCCGTGTCGACGTCGCCCACGCTCTGACCAAGGGGCTGGGAGTTGAGCTGCCGACGCAGGTCCAGCTCGAAGACCCAACACACTTCCCAGTCGGGACGCATCCGATCTGGACCGCGACGAAGTGCACGAGATCTATGCGGAGTGGCGACGCCTGTTCGACCGCTACACGCCACCGCTCACCGCCGTCGCGGAGGCCTGGGTGCCCGCGGAGCGGCGGATCCGCTACGCCACCGAGCAGGGCCTCGGACAGGCATTCAACTTCGACCTCCTCAAGGCCACCTGGGACGCCGCGCAGTTCCGGCGCATCGTGGAGGAGAACCTCGATCTCTCGGCGCAGAGCGGGAGCTCCAGCACGTGGGTGTTCTCCAACCACGACATTGGTCAGACACGCCACCCGGTTCGGCCTCCCCTCCACAGACAGCGAGGGCCACGCGTGGCTCCTCTCCCATGGCGTGGAACCGCGGGAGGACCGCGACCTGGGCCTGCGCCGCGCTAACGCCGCCACCCTGCTGGCGATGGCGCTGCCCGGCAGTGTGTACCTTACCAAGGTGAGGAGCTCGGTCTGCCGGAGGTCGCCGACATCCCCGGCGACGACCGCCAGGATCCCACGTTCTTCCGCACCGGAGAGTCAGGAAATCGGCCGGGACGGCTGCCGCGTGCCGCTCCCGTGGACGGCAGACGGGCCTTCCTTCGGCTTCGGCGCGGGTGGTGCGCACCTGCCGCAGCCGGCCTGGTTCGCCGAGTTCGCGGTCGATACCCAGAGCGGACGCTCGGGTTCGGTGCTGTCCCTCTACCAGGACGCGCTCGCCGGTCGGCGAATGCTGCAGACTGACGAGCGTCTGGAGTGGCTCGACATCGCGCCGGATGTCGTGGCGTTCCGCCGGCCGAACGGCTGGACGTCCGCGACCAACTTCGGCTCTCACTCCGTCACACTCGAGGCAGAGCGCGTCTACCTGTTCAGCGACGGTTCCGTCCCCACCGACGGTCCCGGCGTCTCGAACCGACACCACCGTCTGGTACCAGCATGGCTGAGACGTCATTCATCGCGCCGGACTCCGACATCGCGGCGGCCACGATTTACCAGGTGTATCCACGGGCGTTCTCCGCCGATGGAAGCCTCCGGGCGGGTCACGGCAGAGCTCGAGCGCATCAGCGCCCTCGGGGCCGACATCCTCTATCTCACCCCGGTCCAGCGATCGGTCGCGAGCGCCGCATCGGATCAGTCGGAAGCCCGTTACGCGATCCAGGACTACCGGCGGATCGACCCGGAGCAGGGCACCGACGGCGACTTCGACGAGTGGTGACCCGCGCGCACGCGCTGGACCTGCGCGTCGTGCTCGACATCGTGTTCCATCACGTTCTCACCGGACGCCGTGCTCGCCCAGGAGCTGCCTGACGCTGTCATGCGCGACGTCGCCGCAGAACCAACAGGGTCGATCCCCGAGTGGGGGGACGTCGCCGAGCTCGTCTTCGACAGAGCTGTCCGAGCCCACCTCCTCGAGGTTCTTCTGTTTTGGGCGGCTCGGGGTGTGGACGGGTTCCGCTGCGACGTCGCATCCCTCGTCCCGCTCGACTTTTGGCTGGATGCGCGAGCTGTCGTAGATGCGGGCACCCGGGGACCCTGTGGATCGCCGAGACCGTCGACCCTGGGATGATCGCGTTCTGCCGCCGCGCCGGCATCACCGTGCCAGAGGACGCGGAGGTGTTCCAGGCGTTCGACATCGAGTACCCCTACGACACGTGGCAGTTGTGGCGCAACGCGACAGACGGTCGTGCATCCGCGCTACAGTACGTAGACCTCGTCCAGTGGCAGGGCCTCACCCGGCCGCCGACCGCCATGAAGCTACGCTGCGTCGAGAATCACGACAACGCACGTGTGCAAAGCTTCCTCAGCACCGATCGCGCCTTCGCCTGGACTGCCTTGACGGCTCTGCTCCCCGGCCCGTTCCTGATGTACGCCGGCAGGAGGCCTCCGCCCGCGGCTAGGCCTTCGCTCTTCGAGCGCGAACCCGTCGACTGGTCCGGAGTTGACCTGTCGGCGGTGCTCACACGATTGATCAGCGCGAAGAAGAAGACGCGTTGGTTGCGTCGCTTTGACGTGCTCGAGTCCGCTCCGTGGATCGGGCTGTCTCGTGGGAGCGCGATCGAGGCCGATGAAACGCACACCCTCCTCGGCCTGTTCGACGTGGACGGTACCGGGGTCCCGTGCCCGTGCGAATTCCCGACGGCCGGTACACCGACCTGCTCGCTGAGGCCGAGGTGGTCGTCGCGAACGGCCTGTGCACACCGCGGCACCGGCCGTCGTCCTCGACGTGGCGGCTCTCGTTGAGCTGGCCTACCAGACGGAACCCGTTGCTCATTGGGGAGGTCGACTGATGGTCGGCACCCGAGGCTGGCGCAAGGCCGGACTAATCCTGCTTTTCATTGGGCCCGCGGTCGTCCCACTGATTGCCTTCCGGTTTTACCCCATGATCTCGTCGCTGTGGACGAGCCTCCTGAATTGGGACCTCCTAAGTCCCGCCACGTTCGTGGGACTGAAGAAACTACGCGAAGGTCCTCACGAACGCGGACTTCGGTCAGGCGCTCCTACACACGCTCTACTATCTCTGCGGTTACGTGCCGCTCGTGCTGCTCGGCGCGCTTGTCCTCGCCCTGCTGCTCAACACGAAGATCCGCGGACGCCGTGGTGTTTCCGGCCATCTACTACCTGCCGGTGGTCACCAGTTGGATCGTTCGTCGCGCTGCTATGGAAGTGGCTGCTGAGCCCGGACGGCGGAATCGTAAACTTCCTCCTCGGCTCGTCGGCATCTCCGGCCCCGGCTGGTGGACGGGATCCCGTGTGGGCGATTGCCCGCTGTGATCATCGCGTCGGTCTGGAGGACATGGGCTTCAACATGCTTATCCTGCTGGCCGGCTGCAAATCGATCCCGACGCACCTCTACGAGGCGGCGCGCCTCGACGGCGCCGGATCCGTCAAACGACTCTTCTACATCACCCTCCCGCTTCTGACACCGTCATCTTCTTCGTGGTGGTCCTGAGCCTGATCGGGCGGGTTCCAGGTCTTTGACCAGGTCTACAATCATGACCGGCGGGGGTCCCGCCGGCTCGACGACGGTCATCCTCCAGCAGGTCGTGCAGCAAGCGTTCGTACGGAGACATGGGCGGCGCATCCGCGATGAGCTGGGTGCTGTTCGCGATCATCCTCG
>NZ_JAIHLP010000004.1 GCF_020009625.1 Leifsonia poae | reverse complement strand
CGGTGTGCTGTTCCCGCTCGGCTATGTCTGGATCATCGATCCGCAGGCGCCGCAAGACCGGCTGGCGACTCGTTGGCCTGTTTATCGGCGTGATGCTTGCGCACCCGCTGCTGTTCTTCATGCTCGGCGTCACGTTCCACTGGATCGGGCCGGCGTCGAGACGTTCGGCGATCACCTGAACGTGCAGCGCCTCGCGCTGCTCATTTCCGGCATTCTCGCAATGCTCATTGCGACTCTCAGTCCGGCGCTTCTGATGAAGTTCGCGCCGGTCATCCCGGCCTCCTTCGGCGGGAGTAACGGGCCGAGCATGCAGCCGGGGCGATGGGGCTCGGGCAATATGCAGGACGCCACGCAGAAGTACGCACCAGAAGCCCGACAGGGTGGCAAGCCGACTGACTCTGCCAACGCCCCATCGCCAGTCGAGGACGCACCCAGCGTGAAGGGGAGCGGGGGACTGGGCGACTTCGCCGGAGCCGGAGCGAAAGCGGGCAAGAGCGCCGGACGGGCAGCCGGCGCAGGAGCCGAAGCGGGCGCAGCCGGCGCGGGCACGGGGGCCGGCGCAGCTGGTGCCGGAGCTGGCAGGCTGGCGGCCGCGGGCGCGGCCGAGTCCGCTACTGCGTCGGTGCCGCGATTGGCGTTCCTACGCTCATTGCGGCCGGCGCTGTGGCAGCCGGGCAGGCGGCTGTCGAAAAGGCCCAGGAGGCGGGCGCTATGGCCGCTGAGGCGGCTGATTCGGACGAGGGGGCACAGTGAGCAACGCAGCGCAGAACACGATGGTAGAGAGGCAGCTGGGCGGCGAAGCCGGCCACCGATCATTCTTCGGCGGGTCCGGCAAAGGCCCGCGCAACATCCTGCTTGCCCTGTGTGGAGTCGGCCTGGTCGTCGGCGCACCGTTCTTTGGTGCACCCGCCGTCGTCGTTGCCGTCATCGCCGCGCTGCTGGTGTTCCTGGTCACAGCACGCACTCACCGCGGGTCGATCCTCGACCGGCGCGAACGTCGGGTGCGCTGGAAGGACCGCCGCCGCGCCGGCATCGACCGCTACACGCCGTTCGACGTCGCACAGTGGGACCAGCTGACCCAGCTCAGCCAGGACAAGACCGCCGGCAAGGAGGACCGGTGGACGGCCGCACGCGAGCTTGCGGCGATGCGGACCATGCCGGACGGTGCGGACGGGATGGGATGGCTTCAGATGGGCCGGCGCGAGCCGGGAATCGCCTGGCACGCCCCGATGGGGGAGAAGCCCTATCTATCGGTCGTGTTCACCGTCACCGGGCAGCTGCGCGGTGCGGAGCCCAACTCGGTCGCTCGTCGAGCGGCCGAGGCTTTCGGGGAGTTCCTGGCATCGCGCGCAGCACCGTCGAGCCTGCTGCGTCGCGTGCAGGTGACCACGCGAGTGCTGCGCCCCGACAACGCATTCAACGCGGCGTGGGCGGAGGTTAGCCTTGACCCGACGATCCCGACCAACCACCCCGCCGTGCTCTCGTACGGGGATGTGCTGCACACGGCCGGCGGGACGCAATGGTGCAGCGGCACACGATCACGGCGTGCTGGCCAATCGACGCCGAATTCGTCGACGTCGCCCGTGGATATGGGGAGGGCCGCGACGGTTGGCGCGCACTGATGCACCGCGAAATCGAGTCCGCAGAGCGCGGCCTCCGCGCGGCACGTTTGGGAGACGTTGCCGTGCTCACCGCACGGCAGACCGGAGCGCACGTCGTTCACGGCCAGAACCCGTTTCACCCGATCGACCAGCCTGTCGACGACCCGGGCAAGCTGGGCGTCGCGTCCCACGACGAATACTCCGCACACATCGTCACGGCCACCAACCCCGAGACGGGCGCAGAGGTCGAGTGGTGGCACCGCACCGCCGCGATCAAGGCCGAGAACCTCGCCGTAGGCAAACGGTCGCAGCTGTGGATGCTCGACCTGCTGATTGGGTCGGAGCTGCACTTCCTCCGTACGGTGTCGTTCCATCACCAGCTAATCCCCGCATCCGAGGCACGCGCTGCGGCCCGGCGCGACCTGGTGCGCGACCAAGCCGCGCAGATGAACGACGCCGAAAAGGGCCGCCTCGCGAACGACGAAACCCACGTGAACAAGACCGCCGCGCAGCTGCGGAACGCCGATCTTGGGTATGGCTCCCGCCACCACGGGGACAGCTGGATCGGCTACGTCACGATCACCGAGACAAGCCGCGACCGGCTGCAAATCGCGTCTCGTCAGCTAGAGGAAGTCTGCGAGAACGGGCTCGGCGTCGAGCACCTGGACTGGCAGGACAGCTTCCAATCGGCGGCGTCCGGCACGACGTGGCCGATCGGCCGAGGTATCCAGACCGAGAAGCCCTCTGTCACCAACCGCGTGTACCGGAAGCTGGCCGGCAAGACCAACAAGGAGGCGCTATGAGCGAGCACAAGGCCGAGAGCACCAAGAGCGGTATGTGGTCGCTGCCGGTTCTGCGGAAGTTCGCCCCGCCCGAGGAAGTACAGGTCGACGAGAGCGGACGCACCGAGGGCAAGGACGAGCTGCTGCCGTGGAACGTCCCCGGCACGCAGCTGCGCGCGCGCAGCGGCCGCGCCGGTCGCGGCTTCTACGCCCCCGCGCTGCGCGGTGCGCCGTCGACCACCCGGCAGGCCGAAGTCCTCAACTCCGCCGTTATCGGCGCACCCACCGGCACCAGCGGCATTGTCACCGGCCGCGACGTGCTCTCGAAGACGTCAATCGCGCACGACCCGGTGACCGCCTACAACTCGCGCCGCGGTTGGTGTCGAGCCCGAACGTCGTCGTGATGGGCGACGTCGGCTCCGGTAAGTCGAGCTTCATCAAGACCGCGCTCGTCGCCCGGCCCCTCATCATGGCCAAGCGGCGCGCCACCGTGTTCGACAAAAAGGACCGAGCAGGGGAGGGCGAATACTCCGAGCTCGCGCGCGCGTTCGGAGCCGAGCCCATCAAGTTCACCGACGACGGCACCGGCACCCGGCTGAATCTGCTGGACCCCATGATCAGCCACGGCACCGGAGCATCCGGGCAACTGCGGCTGCTGAAAGTCGTCACGCGCCTCGCTCGCAACGACACCCCGCTCAACGAGTGGGAAGAAGAAGCGCTCCGCTCGGCCCTGCGGATCACGCTCGCCCGGTTCGAGGACGGACGGGTGCCGACCCTGGCCGACGTGCTGCCGGCGCTCGCGTCGACGACCGCGGACAGCGACTACGCGCAGCATTCGCCGCAGGCGCGGGACAAGCTGCACCAGGCCGGCCTCTCGGTGCAGTTCACCCTCAACACGCTCTTGGACGACTATGCCGGCCTGCTCGACGGCGAAACGTCCAAGGTGGTCGACCTGGCGCACAAGCTCACCAGCTGGGACATTTCGCAGCTGCCCGATGACGGCCCTTCCGTGCCGATCGTCATGGCGATCGGGCACATGTGGCTGCTCGGTCGACTCCGCAACGACCGCGGCTGGCACACGACGTGCGTCTACGAGGAAGGCTGGCACATCGCTGCCGGCCCCTCCGCATCGCTCGCGAGGGCGAATCAGAAGCTCTCCCGTGGCCTCGGCTCTCCAACGTGTTCGCCTTCCACAAGGGCACCGATATTCCTGCCAACTCACCCGGTATGGCGATGGTGCAGGAGGCCCAGTCGGTCTACGTCTACCGGCAGAGCCGGCACGAGGATGCGCTGTGGTGCCAGCAGACCTTCAACTTCTCTCCCGAGCGGGCGCACGACATTACGCAGCTGAGCGACGGCCACCACTACTTCAAGTACGGCACGCACGTTGAAACGCTCGTGCGGCACATCCGCTCGGAGTGGGAGACGCAGATCACCAACACCGACGAGGGCATGGAGGGTGCCGCCGCCTCGGTGCTGCGGAGCGCGTGATGGGCTGGAAGGGCATCGCGGCTGCCGGCATCACCGTTCTGGTGATGTTCGGCGGTGGTGTGTTCATGTCCGGCGCGCAAGCCAGCGGATGCGGCGGCGGCGAGGTCGTCGCGACCATCGCGATCAGCAGCCGGCCGATCGCCGGCTACTCAGGCGACCAGCTCGCGAACGCCGCGGCGATCATGAACGCCGCGACCGGACTGGGGCTCGACGCCCAGGCTCAGGTCATCGGCGTCATGACCGCGATGGGCGAATCCGGGTTGCGGGTGCTCGACCATGGCGACCAGGCCGGCCCCGACTCGCGCGGGCTGTTTCAGCAGCGCGACACCTGGGGGAGCCTCGCGGATCGGATGGACCCGACCAAGTCGGCGGTGCTGTTCTTCCAGCGACTCATCCAAGTGCCCGGCTGGCAGGCCATGACCCCGACGCTGGCCGCGCACACCGTGCAGGTGAACGCTGACCCAAACCACTACACGAAGTTCTACTCCGCGGCCGCGCAGGTCGTGCAGGCGCTCGGCAGTAATGGCGGCGGCACCCCCGGGTGCGCCGTAGGCGCCGACCAGGTGGGGCTCGCCCAGGAACTCGTGAAAGCGGCGGACGCCGGCCAGCTGCGTGGCCTGGTGCCGGATCACATCAAAGAGATCCGCTGGATTGCTCAGGATAAGACCGTCGCGGATTGCGGAATCGACACCCGTGTCTTGCAGACCATCGTGCTCGCTGTTCGCACCTTCCAGTCCGTGGGCGTCTCCGACATCAACCGCAGATGCACCGGCCAGATCGAAGGGGCCGGCACGGAGTCGGCCCACTACAAGAACGGCGGCGGGCACGCCGTCGACTTCTACATGCTCAACGGCACGCCGCTCACGGGGGCAGACGGGTACTCGCTGCGCCTGATCGGGATGCTCGACCCGATCGTGCCCAAGGGCTCACGAGTCGGGCAGAAGGACGTTCGCGCAGCTGCGGGCGTGACGATCGCGACCACGAACTTCGGCCAGATCGACGACACCGGGAACCATCTACACATCGACTTCCTGTACGCCACGGGCGCTTATGTCGGGAGTCAGCAATGACAGGCGTGTTTCAACAGCGCGCAACGCAACCCAGTGACATGCATGTCGCCTACAGTCCGGAGCTGAAAGCGGAGAATGAGCGGCACATTGCCGAGTTCATCGGCGGGCGCCGACTCGAGCTGCTAGCCGCCTGGGGCGAGACGATTATGGCGCGATCGTACCTGCGCGGCATGCTTCGCGGCATCGTGGGCCTCCCAGAAGCCGCGTCCTGTAACTGGAGATCTATCGGTGACCCTCTAAAAGAGCGGCCATCCGCGCCACCCCTCGCGAGCAAGCTATGCGTGGCCACTGCGTCCGTTCGACATTCACGGCTATCTGCGTGGGCTGTGAAATGCTTCTGCGTGCGAACACGCTCAATCAACTGTTGACGACGGCGTGGCACGCGACCAGCATGTCGGCATGAGTGATGACGACGAGTTCGATGACGATGATGAGATGGTCGTGGGCGACCAGGAACTCGTGTCGTTTGAGAAACATCTGTTCGCCGCCATCCGCGAGTCTCGCCAGCTCGACGCGGAGATCGACGACGAGTACCGCCGGCTGACGAACGGTGAGTACGACGAGCCAGCTATCCCGGAGCGGGAATCGGACGGCGAAGGCAAGCCGTAATCGTTGCGCGGGTACCCGGCTGAGCAACCAATCGAGTAGGAGGAATTTGGTCTGGACGCCCTATCTCTACCTATGTAGAGTTAGGGCATGAAGATCACTCCGTCTCTCGTGAAGGTCGCGACCGCACTCCTCGACGCCCCAAAGGAACGACACTGGGGATACCGGTTGAGTGTGGACAGCGGTGTTCGGTCAGGCGTCCTCTACCCAATCCTTGGACGCATGATGGACGAAGGATGGCTGACCGACGGCTGGGAGGATCCCAGCGAAGCTAACGGCCGCCCTCCCCGCCGCTATTACGAGATCACCGATACGGGCCTTCGTGAGTTGGGAGCGGCTCAGAGTCGATTCCTCGCATCACAGGCTCGCGTGGGGGCGACAAGGCCCCAACAGGCAAGGCTGGCGATGACATGAATGTAGATTTCGATTTCGCGAAACTTGCCTCTCTGTTGGGGCTGTGGCCGCTCGTCGGCATGGGGGCGGCTCTGCTCCTCGTCTGGGGGATCGCCCCGGGCTGGATTGTGAGACTCGCTTCCCTCGCCTTCCGGAAAGGTGACGCGCGCCGCAATGAGATGATCGCCGAGCTCTACGCGGTCCCGCATCTGAGGCAGCCGGTGTGGGCGCTTCAGCAGTGTGAACGCGCCCTAAGCGAGGGCCTCGCCCCTCGCCTCTGGCAACTGGGCTATCGGCGGTTTGCCGGGCGATTTACTCGAAGGACCGAGGTTGCTAAGTCGTATGCGGAAACCATGATCTACCCGATCTTTCCGGAGAACGAGTTTCTCCGGCGGTATCGGCACAGCGATGATGCGCTTCCGATACTTCCCCTGATGCTCGACTTTGAAGGCCCGAGCGGTGAGCCTTTGATGAGCGTGAGGATGGGCCACGATGATGACGTGCTGGTCATGTCCGTGTATCCCGGCGTTTCGGTGCGCTCCGGCACAGATGGCTCTGTGCAGGTGTTGAACGGCAACAAGCAGTTCGTCTTCAGCCACAAGGTCATCAGCGCGGCGTGTGTTTTCGAACGAGAGTGGCGGAGGCAATCGGTTACACCTCAAATCGCGCGGAAGGTTCGGCGATCGACAGTGCCGCTCGCCGTTGATGGCTCCTACCAGGATCATCGCGACTATTCGGTGGTCAATCCGGAGGTCTGACTGTATCTCGGTGGCGTCTGACGCTGTAACCTCTTCTATCCGGCCGCGCCACTATAGGGTTCGTGCATGAGCATGTGGGGGGATGTGCCCTCGTGGGTGACCGCAATAGCCACGGTTGGGTTGGTCGTCGCGGCAGTGACGGCTGGAATCTACGCGGCTCTATCCTGGCGAGATGCTCGCGCACAGGGTTTGAGGCGGGCGCAGGAACGTAGGCGCAGGGTTGCCTCGAAGGTCTCCGCTTGGGTGGCGAGGGCGATACTTCCGAGCACTACGACGTTTGGCTCAGAAACGGCAACAACGTACCGATCTACGATCTATATCTCATGGTGAATGGATACGGCGAACTAGCTGCCCGGGGCGTGGTGGACTTGGATCAAGCCGTTGTGCCACCTGGATTCGAGCAGGTCTTCGCTCTGCTCCCGTACAGCGAAGCGCAGCGGACTAGGGGGCCCAAAGTAGTCGATGGTGAAATCGACCTTCGCGGGCATGAGCCGTGGGACTTCTTGGTAGAGCTGCGATTCCGGGATGCCGATGGGGTTACATGGAAGCGCTCTGAAAATGGCGAGATCTCCGAAGGCGGATCCCGTAGCAAGAAGAACAAGGACTTGTGAGTGAAAACTGAGGTGGTGGCAGGAGCCACGACCTCTTGGGTGGCCCGACCCAAGGGCCACCGGGGGAGCCGCGGCTAGGTGTCGCATTCGCATCTAACGGGGATTGCCATGTTCAAACTGACATAAGGTATATTATCAGCGAAGGAGACTTGGATGGCCTCGACGAGCTTCGCGAAATGAGGTGATGCCGAATCAGCCGACAGCCGGTGGGCTCACCGGCTAGCGGATCGCCGTGGGAGCGCTGGGGGAACTCTTCAGAGCATGATCCCAGACATGGGCGAGCGCCGCGTGCACCGCGCCCTGGATGACGATGTCGCTCGCCAGGGGCGAGGCGAGCAACTCGCTGGCGAACGCCGTGTGCTCCTCGACGCGCAGGCGGAGTTCGGGGATGAGTGGCTGGAGCGACGTCGCCACTCCGCCGCCAAGGACGATTCGGCCGGGGTCGAGGAGGCTGACGAGGGTCGCGATGACGCGCGCCAGACGGTCGAGGAGGCGGCCGGAGATGTCGTGAGCCACGTCGTCGCCCTCCTCTCCCAGCCGGAACACGTCGGCGGCGACGCTCTCGGACGTCAGCTTCGTCTGCAGATGGTCGCCAACTGCGTCCTGCGCCCAATCCTGAGCCAGTCGCCCGATTCCCACTGTGCTGCCGACGCCCTCGATTAGGCTGAGGTATTTCATCTCGCCCCCGCCGCCGTGGTGTCCGCGGTGGAGAACACCGTTCTCGACGATGCCCGCGCCGAAGCGGTCGCCGGCGAGGAGGACGACGAGCGACTGCGCCGGGCCGGACATCGCCTCACGTTCGGCCAGCGCGGCGAGGTTGGCGTCGTTTTCTACGACGATGGGCCATTCCGGGTGGCCGCTGAACAGCAGGTCGGGATCGATCCGGATCCAGTCCCAGAACTCGTCGCCGACGCCCACCCGACCGGTGTGATCGACGGGTGCGGGTACGGCGAGCGTGGCGGCTAGGACGGTCCCGGCTTCAGCTCCGGCGTCGTGGAGGGATTCGTCGACGGCCGCCTGCGTCTCGGCCGTCCGATCGATGATCCACTCGGGGCTGTCGGGGCGCGAGTGAAAGGCTCGTCTCGAGCGTCCGACGATCTGGCCGAGCAGGTCGGCGACCACGCAGGTCACGGATGAGAAGCCGAGATCAACCCCGACGACGTGGGCCGCGCCCGGGTTCAGGGCGAAGCGGCGGGAGGGCCTGCCGCGGGTCCCTTCCACCCGGGGGCCGGCATCCGACTCCGCGATCCAACCCGCAGCCAGCAGATCGTCGCAAACGGCCAGGATGGTGGAGCGCGTGAGGTCGGAGAGCTCGATGAGTTCGGACGTTGTGAAGCTCTTGCCGGCGGACGCGCTGCTGAAGATCTTCAGCAGCGCGAGCGTGTTCGAGCGCCGGAGGACGTTCGTTGACGTCGCGACCAGCGCGTGCGTTGGAATCGATTTCTCTGCGGGACTTGCCCAAACCCTCGACATGTGACAACAATAGTGCACGTCTTAGATTTAGAACCTAGATAAATTCTGGATCGTCTCTCTCGGAAGGATCAATGGTGACCGAAAGCGTTCTGAACGCCACCCGTGTGGAATCTCCCGACCGGTGGTGGCGGCAGGCAGCCGTGTATCAGGTGTATCCGCGCAGCTTCGCGGACGGTAACGGCGACGGAGTAGGCGACTTCCTTGGGCTGATCTCCCGCATCGACTACCTGCGCGATCTCGGCATCGACGCAGTCTGGCTGAGCCCGTTCTACCCGTCCGAGCTCGCGGACGGCGGCTACGACGTCGCGGATTATCGCGACGTCGACCCGCGCATCGGTACGCTTGCGGACTTCGACGCGCTGGTCGCCCGCCTCCATGACGTCGACATCAAGGTGATTGTCGACATCGTGCCGAACCACAGCTCCGATCAGCACGCTTGGTTTCAGGAAGCCCTGCGCAGCGTACCCGGTTCCGCCGCCCGCGACCGCTACATCTTCCGCGACGGGCGCGGCCCGGACGGCTCAGAGCCACCGTCGGACTGGACGTCGATCTTCGGAGGGCCGGCCTGGACCCGCGTGCCGGATGGGCAGTGGTATCTGCACCTGTTCGCTCGCGAGCAGCCCGACTGGAACTGGTCGAATCCCGAGGTGCGACAGGACTTTCTGACCACCCTTGAGTTCTGGGCAGATCGCGGGGTCGACGGATTCCGTGTCGACGTCGCCCACGCTCTGACCAAGGGGCTGGGAGTTGAGCTGCCGACGCAGGTCCAGCTCGAAGACCCAACACACTTCCCAGTCGGGACGCATCCGATCTGGGACCGCGACGAAGTGCACGAGATCTATGCGGAGTGGCGACGCCTGTTCGACCGCTACACGCCACCGCTCACCGCCGTCGCGGAGGCCTGGGTGCCCGCGGAGCGGCGGATCCGCTACGCCACCGAGCAGGGCCTCGGACAGGCATTCAACTTCGACCTCCTCAAGGCCACCTGGGACGCCGCGCAGTTCCGGCGCATCGTGGAGGAGAACCTCGATCTCTCGGCGCAGAGCGGGAGCTCCAGCACGTGGGTGTTCTCCAACCACGACATGGTCAGACACGCCACCCGGTTCGGCCTCCCCTCCACAGACAGCGAGGGCCACGCGTGGCTCCTCTCCCATGGCGTGGAACCGCGGGAGGACCGCGACCTGGGCCTGCGCCGCGCTAACGCCGCCACCCTGCTGGCGATGGCGCTGCCCGGCAGTGTGTACCTGTACCAAGGTGAGGAGCTCGGTCTGCCGGAGGTCGCCGACATCCCCGGCGACGACCGCCAGGATCCCACGTTCTTCCGCACCGGAGGTCAGGAAATCGGCCGGGACGGCTGCCGCGTGCCGCTCCCGTGGACGGCAGACGGGCCTTCCTTCGGCTTCGGCGCGGGTGGTGCGCACCTGCCGCAGCCGGCCTGGTTCGCCGAGTTCGCGGTCGATACCCAGAGCGGACGCTCGGGTTCGGTGCTGTCCCTCTACCAGGACGCGCTCGCCGGTCGGCGAATGCTGCAGACTGACGAGCGTCTGGAGTGGCTCGACATCGCGCCGGATGTCGTGGCGTTCCGCCGGCCGAACGGCTGGACGTCCGCGACCAACTTCGGCTCTCACTCCGTCACACTCGAGGCAGAGCGCGTCTACCTGTTCAGCGACGGTTCCGTCCCCACCGACGGTCCCGTGCGTCTCGAACCCGACACCACCGTCTGGTACCAGCATGGCTGAGACGTCATTCATCGCGCCGGACTCCGACATCGCGGCGGCCACGATTTACCAGGTGTATCCACGGGCGTTCTCCGCCGATGGAAGCCTCCGGGCGGTCACGGCAGAGCTCGAGCGCATCAGCGCCCTCGGGGCCGACATCCTCTATCTCACCCCGGTCCAGCCGATCGGTCGCGAGCGCCGCATCGGATCAGTCGGAAGCCCGTACGCGATCCAGGACTACCGGCGGATCGACCCGGAGCAGGGCACCGACGGCGACTTCGACGAGCTGGTGACCCGCGCGCACGCGCTGGACCTGCGCGTCGTGCTCGACATCGTGTTCCATCACGTCTCACCGGACGCCGTGCTCGCCCAGGAGCTGCCTGACGCTGTCATGCGCGACGTCGCCGCAGAACCAACAGGGTCGATCCCCGAGTGGGGGGACGTCGCCGAGCTCGTCTTCGACAGAGCTGTCCGAGCCCACCTCCTCGAGGTTCTTCTGTTTTGGGCGGCTCGGGGTGTGGACGGGTTCCGCTGCGACGTCGCATCCCTCGTCCCGCTCGACTTTTGGCTGGATGCGCGAGCTGTCGTAGATGCGGCGCACCCGGGGACCCTGTGGATCGCCGAGACCGTCGACCCTGGGATGATCGCGTTCTGCCGCCGCGCCGGCATCACCGTGCACGAGGACGCGGAGGTGTTCCAGGCGTTCGACATCGAGTACCCCTACGACACGTGGCAGTTGTGGCGCAACGCGACAGACGGTCGTGCATCCGCGCTACAGTACGTAGACCTCGTCCAGTGGCAGGGCCTCACCCGGCCGCCGACCGCCATGAAGCTACGCTGCGTCGAGAATCACGACAACGCACGTGTGCAAAGCTTCCTCAGCACCGATCGCGCCTTCGCCTGGACTGCCTTGACGGCTCTGCTCCCCGGCCCGTTCCTGATGTACGCCGGGCAGGAGGCCTCCGCCGCGGCTAGGCCTTCGCTCTTCGAGCGCGAACCCGTCGACTGGTCCGGAGTTGACCTGTCGGCGGTGCTCACACGATTGATCAGCGCGAAGAAGAAGACGCGTTGGTTGCGTCGCTTTGACGTGCTCGAGTCCGCTCCGTGGATCGGGCTGTCGTGGAGCGCGATCGAGGCCGATGAACCGCACACCCTCCTCGGCCTGTTCGACGTGGACGGTACCGGCGGTCCCGTGCCCGTGCGAATTCCCGACGGCCGGTACACCGACCTGCTCGCTGAGGCCGAGGTGGTCGTCGCGAACGGCCTGCTGCACACCGCGGCACCCGCCGTCGTCCTCGACGTGGCGGCTCTCGTGAGCTGGCCTACCAGACGGAACCCGTTGCTCATTGGGGAGGTCGACTGATGGTCGGCACCCGAGGCTGGCGCAAGGCCGGACTAATCCTGCTTTTCATTGGGCCCGCGGTCGTCCCACTGATTGCCTTCCGGTTTTACCCCATGATCTCGTCGCTGTGGACGAGCCTCCTGAATTGGGACCTCCTAAGTCCCGCCACGTTCGTGGGACTGAAGAACTACGCGAAGGTCCTCACGAACGCGGACTTCGGTCAGGCGCTCCTACACACGCTCTACTATCTCTGCGGTTACGTGCCGCTCGTGCTGCTCGGCGCGCTTGTCCTCGCCCTGCTGCTCAACACGAAGATCCGCGGACGCGGGGTGTTCCGTGCCATCTACTACCTGCCGGTGGTCACCAGTTGGATCGTCGTCGCGCTGCTATGGAAGTGGCTGCTGAGCCCCGACGGCGGAATCGTAAACTTCCTCCTCGGGCTCGTCGGCATCTCCGGCCCCGGCTGGTGGACGGATCCCGTGTGGGCGATGCCCGCTGTGATCATCGCGTCGGTCTGGAAGGACATGGGCTTCAACATGCTTATCCTGCTGGCCGGGCTGCAATCGATCCCGACGCACCTCTACGAGGCGGCGCGCCTCGACGGCGCCGGATCCGTCAAACGACTCTTCTACATCACCCTCCCGCTTCTGACACCGTCGATCTTCTTCGTGGTGGTCCTGAGCCTGATCGGCGGGTTCCAGGTCTTTGACCAGGTCTACATCATGACCGGCGGGGGTCCCGCCGGCTCGACGACGGTCATCCTCCAGCAGGTCGTGCAGCAAGCGTTCTCGTACGGAGACATGGGCGGCGCATCCGCGATGAGCTGGGTGCTGTTCGCGATCATCCTCGTCTTCACGCTCGTCCAATTCCGCCTCCAACGACGATGGGTCACCTACGATGCATAGACTCCGACTCGGCAAACCCACGATCATCGTGGTGATGGTCGCGGGCGCGATCGTGTTCCTCTTCCCGTTCGTGTGGATGATCTCCACCTCGCTCACGGCCCCGGGGAACCTGTTCCGCACGCCGCCTCAGCTGATCCCCCAGCCGTTCGACGTCAGCGGGTACGTCCAGCTATTCGAGAACGAACCGATGCTGCGATGGATGCTGAACAGCATCCTGGTCTCCGGCGTGCTCACGGTGATCCAGGTCACCACCAGTGCCCTCGCGGCTTATGGATTCACGCGGCTGGAGTTCCCCGGACGCAACGCTCTGTTCGTGTTGGTCCTCGCGACACTGATGGTGCCGTTCCAGGTGTTGATCGTCCCGCTCTTTGTTGAGTTCAAGTCGATGAACCTCCTCGATACCTACGCGGCGCTAATCCTGCCCGATATCGCTATGCCGTTCGGGATTTTCCTGCTGCGGCAGGCGTTCCTCCAACTGCCCCGTGAGATCGAGGAAGCCGCCTTTGTGGACGGCGCAGGGCATATTCGGGTGTTCTTCAGCATTGTCGTGCCCATGTCGAAACCGATCCTTGCGACCGTCGCGATCTTCTCCTTCATGGGCGCATGGAACAGCTTCCTCTGGCCGCTCATCGCGATTCACAGCACCGACATGATGACCCTTCCTCTGGGACTGTCAAACATGTCGGGCGTCTACGACAAGAACTGGAACATGGTGCTCGCGGGGGCGGCAGTCTCGGTGGTTCCTGTCATCGCTGTCTTCCTCTTCGCACAACGGTATGTGCTGCAAGGGGTCTCAATGTCCGGACTCAAAGGCTGAGCGGACACACGAAAGGTGCGCAACATGAAAAGAGGCAAGGCACTCACCGCGGTCGCGGCGATGCTCGCGGGAATTACCGCGGTCGCGCTGTCGGGCTGCAGCCAGGGAAACGGCGGTTCCGATGAGAAGGTGACGCTCGAATACGCCAATTTCTCCTCGTCCCCTGACCACACGAAGCAGCTCGATGCCATCATCGCGGCGTTCGAGAAGAGCCACCCGAACATCGCCATCAAGGTGACCACGGCCGCGTACGACAACTACTTCACGAACGTCCGCACGCGCGTCTCCGGCGGCAGCGCCCCCGACACCTTCGAGCTGGACTACGCGAACTACCTGTCGTTCGCCGGTTCGGACGCCCTGCTGGATCTCAATTCGAACGGACTCTCCGTGGACTCATCGGTCTACGCCAAGAAGCCGTATCAGTCGTTCACGCTTTCGGGCAAGCAGTACGGCCTGCCGGAGAGTTTCTCAAGCGTCGTCCTTGCGTACAACAAGACCATGTTTGACAAGGCGGGGCTCGCCTACCCGACGAACTCGTGGACGTGGGCGGATGAGCAGGCCGCCGCTAAGAAGCTCACAGATCGGGCCGCCGGCATCTACGGGGATTATCAGCCGGTGCAGTTCTCGGAGTTCTATAAGGCCATCGCGCAGGCCGGCGGCTCCATCCTGAACGCGAACAAGACGAAGGCCGTCTTCGACAGCACGGCCGGAGTGAAGGCGGCGAACTGGCTGATCGGAAAGGTCGGCACCACTATGCCGACCGCCGCGCAGCTCGGCTCGGGAGGAGAGTCCCAGCTGTTTCTGGACGGGAAGCTCGCGATGATGGAGCAGGGCATCTGGGCGTTCTCCGAGCTTGACTCCATGAAGGACGACTGGGACATCGTGGTCGACCCGGGGGATGCCCAGAAGGCGTCGCAGTTCTTCAGCAACGCGGCGGTGATCTCGAAGAGCACGAAGCACCCGAAGGAGGCGCTCGAATGGATCGAGTACCTCACCAGCAGTGACACGACCGTGCAGCAGCGGATCAGCTCCGCCTGGGAGGTCCCGGCCATCTCGGATCAGAGCAAGCTGTCGGCCTACCTGACCGCGGGCAAGCCGGCAAACCGCCAGGCCGTCCTCGACTCGATCGAGCACGTCGTGCTCCCGCCGGGTGTCAAGCAGGAGTCCCAGCTCGAGAACATCATCACGCTCGCGCTCCAGCAGGCGCAGCAGGGCAAAGACGTGGAGCAGGCACTCTCCGACGCAGCGAAACAGGTCGACACGCTCCTCGGCTAGAGCGTTCACCCGTGTCAGCGGCGAGCAGCCGGCGGTCGATTGCATGTCGGCCGCCGGTTCTCGTGCCCTGCCTGTCAGCCCATCGAGTAAACGCCTGTCGGTGGCGTGCCATAGCTTGTGGCGGATTCATCGACTTGAACTTCGAACTGATGTGAGGCGGAGTGGAAAAGGTTGCGCCCGCTGGTCCGTCAGCCTTAGGCCACACAGAGTGGTCCAGAAGCTTGGGAACACCTTTTGACACGTACGTGTCAGCCAGATTCGGACATATCCGTTTCGACACGCCGACGCGTCGCTGATTAACGCTAGCTCTATCGCTAGTGTGACGACATGACAGCTCGACGTCTCCCCCGCGGTACACGGGTCAAGCCCGTATCGGTGGGTTGGAAGATCGAACAGACGTCGAAGGACAAGATGGACGCCGTCGCAGCAGCGATGGGTGTCTCAGCTGCCGTTCTCCTGGAAGAGATGATCGATCGTCTCGACCTCGATGAGCATGGCGTTCCGACGTGGTGGACGCCCGACAACAGCGAGGAGCTGCCCATCAACACCGGTTAACGCATTAGGCCCGCCGCTTTCGCGACGGGCCTAGAAGCCTTTGTCAGAGCCGCTTCAAGTTTGGCGACTGGTCGGTTCTGACGATTTCAACTCAAGCCGGAAGAACCGGAGGGTTCTTCGCGTCTCGAAGGAGATGCCCAAATAGTACACCAGGCGTACTCGCTAACCCTAGGTACAGCATCACCGCCCGTCGGCGTGTCGGCGGGCGTCGGCCTGTCGACCCCTGGGCCCGCCTCGGAGCGACCGGGTGCGTCGCGTCCGCGCAGCTGGTCGCTGCCGGTGCCCGAAGGTGCCTACGGGCCGATCGTCGCATGGCGAGGTCGCGAGCATTGGCTTGCGGCGCTCACGGCCGCTCTGGGTACTCCGGAGGGCGAGGCGGCACGTGCGTCCCGGAAGGTTGCACGACGCACCCTGCTAGCGATTGCTGCCGAGTACGCCGAGCGCGCCGACGTCGCCACGGGCCGCAGCGTCACCGTGGCGCATGACACCGTGGGCGGTGCGGTGGAGCGCTGCGCTAAGACCATCCAGCGTGCCACGAGGACGCTCGAAGCGCTCGGGTTTGCCGCGACCGTAGCAGAGGGCCGGTACCTCTACGCGGACGAGCGAGAGGCCGCCAGAGCGCTGCACCAGAGTGTGCAACTGCGGGCCGCCTCGGTGCTCGCGCTGACCCTGCCGGCTGTGGATAAGTCGTCGGTGAACACTAAGAATGTCCACCTACCTGTTAACGCTCAAAACCCTCTATCAACTTACGAATTCTCGTTAGAGCAAACGCGCGCAAGCGCGCAATCGGAGGCCGCTCCGCGGCCCGAGCCTGGACGGAAGAAGGGCGATCCGGTCAAGCATGTACGTCCAGTCCCGCAGGTACGCGCGATCACCCGTCAGCGGTTCCTCGCACAGCTGGATCGCCACTATGGGAACGCCCTGGCGCGCGGCCGCCACATCGGCCAGATCGATCAGCTGCTACGCCGTGCCGGCGTGGCGGAGTCGTGGTCGCTGGGCGAGCTAACGCAGCGGATCGCTGGTCGGTTCCCCGCCGCACACGAGAAGCTGCACACGGCAGAAGATCCGTTGCGCTACTTCGCATGGATGATCCGGCAGACGATCGAGCCCGGCGAGACTCCCCCGGCCGTCGCGAGCGACAAGCGGGCGCGTGAGCTGCAAGCTCAGCGTGCGCAGGCCGCTCGTGAGAGGGAGGCCGAGAGGCAGCGTCGAGCATCGCTTTCCCCCGGTGAGTTTGCCCGCATCCGGGCAGAATCGGACGCCGCAATTCGAGCACGCGACGAGGCTCGTCGACGTGAGCGGGCGACGTCGCCGCGAGCGATCAGCGACGTGCTGCTCGCGTCGGCCGGCATGCTTTTGAGTTCCCCCAGGCGGTCCAGGACCTCCACCAAAAGGTGCTCGACCTGCACGCGATTCTGACCGGGAGAGGCTGGTCAATCGACGTCGAAGGGATCGAGCACGGCGACGTCCAATGGACGTGGGAGCCGTCGCGATCCGAGCACGTCGACGACGACCACAACCCCGTCACGGAGGTCTGGTTCCGACCCCCGGAGAGTGCGCCGGCTGACCTGTTCCCGGTGCTGAACCTCGCCGGCCAACGGACCACCGACGCTGCAATTTCGCTCGCCCAGCTGTACGCTCGCCTCGACGCGATCGAGGCCCACCGTGCCGGACGGAGCCACCGATGACCGCTTACACACCTTGCAGTTCTTTCACCAGGTTTGCGCGTATCGAGAGCGGCCGCAGCGCTGTCGCTGCTGCGGCCTCACCCGTAACGGTGCAGATGGTCGGCCAGGAGCACACATGCGCCGTTGGTTGGTCGTCGACGAGCCGCGGGAGGTTGGCGCAGGCGCTCACTCCCCGCGGCTGGCAGGAGCCAGCGTCGATCGTCACGTTGCCAAAGGTTCGCGGGTGCGAGTAGCGGCCTCAGGGGGCCGCCTGGCGGCTCTGAGAGCCGCTGATCGACAGCTCCACCGGTTCTGAGCTAGTACGTCGGACTATTCACCGAGCGCGAATAGGCAAACGCATACCCGTGGCCGGGTTTGCCCTGCCCTGCCCCCACCCCGCGCTACGCGCGCTTCCCAACCTCCCGCACCCAACAAGTTGTCTGAGGGAGGTTGGGAAGTAAAGGGGTGGGGGCAGGGCAGGGCAAGAAAAAGAGTGTGAGAAAGAAGAAAAGGGAAGAAGAAAAACAATGCAAAGTTGAGAGAGTGGTGGGGTTTGAGAGTGCATGTTGCCTTGGGTAGGTGGTGAGAATCGGTGGCTGTTGTGAGCGACAGTCGAGCAATACAGGAAGGTAGCGGACGCGGCGGAGCCGTGTTCAAATTCCTGTCGCTCTGAGCCCCGATCAGGTGACACACAAGCGTTCTACCTGGTAGCTTGGTTAGCAAGGTGAGAGGGGGCACTGGTGCAGCTGACCGAGCGTGACGAAGCAATGGTGGAGTGGCTGAGCGTGGTTCGCATGGCCGACATGGATGCGCTTCGGTGGGCGCTCGGAGGGTTGTCTGGTGCGGGCTCTCCGGTGAGTTTGCGGAAGGCTCAGCAGTGGACCGCGAGGCTCGTTGAGGTCGGTCTGGTCGACCGTGCTCGACCCACGTTTCCGAGACGGTTCGATCGTCTGGGCGACGCACCAGGCGATCGGCAAGACCGCCCCCAACCTGTTCCGTCAGACGACCCGTCACGAGGTCGCGGTGGCGGCCGTCTCGGCGCGCTACTTGTGCCGCGGCTACAGCTGGAGCGCGACCGGAAACCGGGGATGCGGAGTGAGCACCAGACGGACGGGGTTGCCGTCCGACCGGACGGCCGGCGCGAGCTGGTCGAGGTCGAGCTGACGCCGAAAACGATCGACCGTTACCGTGTCATCTTCGAGAACCACACATGGCGGCTGGCGCGCGAAGGTGTCGACCGCATCGTGTACTTCTGCGACACGACCACGGCTCGCATCGTGAACCGAGAAGCCGACACGAGAGTGTTCCGTGACGACCGTCACCGCATCCTTGCCCTGCCCGTTTTCGACGTGCGCGGGAAGTGGGTCGGAGATGAGAGTGGAGCTTGGGATGGGGTGCCAGAAAGCACGCCGGCCGAAGTGCCGGCGCAGCTGGACGGCTTGGTAGTCGGTGGGCCGGCTACCGATGGATGGGGGACGCGATGAGCAACCAACAGCAAGTGCAGCAGGGTGGCTCCGACGACGCCACGAGCGTGCTCGTCGAGAAGCTTGTCATCGCCGTGCTGATCCTCGCGCTCGTCGCGGTTTGCGCCCCGTTCGTGATCCCCTTCATGGTGGCCAGGGTCACCGGAACGGTCATCGCGACCAAGACGTGGTTCTGGGTCACCTGGCGGTGGCAGTGGATCGTCAACACGATCGGAGTATTGCTCGTCGCCGGGCTGCTCGGCTTCGAGCTCGCCTGGCTCGCACAGTGGATTGCGAGCGGCGACGCCGCGGCGTTCTTCAAGACGCCCGACTGGAAGGCCCAGGCGCTCGGCATGTGGCCGTGGCTGCTCGGCAACTTCCTGGCCGGCATCCTCCTGCTGCCGGTCACCTGGTCGATTCGACGTCGCCGTGTCGCGACGCTCGTACGCAACCGGCGCATCGCTGACGTCGTGCAACAGACCAGGATCGAGACGGCGCGCAAGCGCGCAGCCGATCGCGCGGCCGCGCGCCGGATGGGCGTCACCGTCGACGCCGAGACGGGCCAGATCACCGGTTCCGCGAAAGGCGCGATGACGGCTCCGCTGCGCACCCCAGAGGGTGCGCAGGCGTTCGGGCTCGTCAGTCGCGCCACGGTGCGGACACTGGCCGATCGGTTCTATGACGCGCGCCGTGTGCGCGACTGGATCGACCCGGGCGGAAAGTACGCGCAGATGCCCACCGCGGCATCCGCGGTGCGCTTCCTGCTGATCGCCGAATCCGGCACCGGAAAAACCGTGTTCCTGAACGACGCGATGCAGTGCGCGCTCGAATACGGCTGGCCGGTGTTCTTCATCGACGCCAAGGGCGACCCGGAGGACGCCGAAAAGCTTGCAGCGCTGGCCGAGAGCTTCGGCCGCACCGCGGCGATCAACGCCGGCTGGGACATGTTCACCGGCACCGCCGACCAGGTGACCACGAAGCTCATGCGGCTGATGCCGCCCCCAGACGGGGCGAATCAGCACTACCTCGATGAGATCCGCGGCATCCTGCAAGCGGTGCAGGATGCGTCGCCGCTGCGCAGCGTCGACGACCTACGCGAACGCCTCAGCAACCCGGCCCCGCACGTTCGCGACCAGTACGACCTCCAGATGGTCAACGCGATCGTGGACTCCCGCGCCGGCATTTCTGCCGGCCAGCGGACGTTGCAGAGCTTGCTCGTCGCGCTGCGGCCGCTAGAGCGGTGGCTGGACCCCAACGGGTGGTCCTACGAGAAGCCGAACGCGGACATCACCATCGTTCCGCTGGCACCCTCCGACGACTCGCAGGCTCGTCTCGGTGACCTGCTGTTGCTCGACCTGCGGAACTTCCTGACGAACCGGCTCATGCGGCGAGACAAGACGCCCGTGCTCGTCGTCGTCGACGAGTTCCCGCAACTCGTCACCGGCACCAGTGATCCCGGCGACACGGCCGGCTCGCTCTACGAGACGGCGCGATCGGCCGGCGTCGGCCTCGGCCTCGCCGCCCAGTCCCCCGCGGGCCTGTCCAACGACGAGACACGGCGACGCCGCGCCCTCGCCTCCGGCGCTGCGCTGATCTTCGGTCGGCAGAAAGACCCCGAGGACGTCGTGAAGTACGCCGGCACCTACATGCAGATGGAATCCTCCGGCATGGCGACCGGCGAGGAACTGAAATCCGCCCGAGCTCAACACACCTACGTGATCCCGCCACAGGATGTGCGGGAAGCTAACGACGCACAATTCTGGATCGTCCAGGGCGGCTCAATGGCCGCGTTCCGGGTGCTCCCCAACCGCAGGGTGGAAGGCGCCGATATCGCTGCCGCAACGACAGCGGGAAGTATTAGGCCGCCTTCTGGGGTGCGAAGCGCTCCCTGAGGTAGAAGTACCGGTCATCGTCTGCAAGCAGCCAATTGAATCGCAGGATGAAAGTCAGTGCACCCCGAAGGGCGAGCATGAGCCGTCTGAGTTCTGCTTCTTCATCGGGATCGCCCACGTTGGCGTGCTTGAGTCGTTCAGCCGACGAGCGCACCTTAACGATGCTGAGTGCGACCATCGATTCCAGGTTGGAAGTTTCGGTGGGCGCCTGAGCGGCGTGCGCGAAGCAAAGGGCACTGGCCCGCTTGGTCGGAATTGCTCGACCTTCACGCTCAAACACGAGGCTCTTATCGTCTGGGTAGTGCTTTCCAATCCATTCAAGCACGTCGGCCTCGTCGAACGCCGTACGAAGGAGCCGATCGATAAATTCGACCAGGCTATTTGCCGCCTGTGAAACGCCATCGTCGGAAGCGGCCAGCGCCTGCTCAAAGCCGCGCAGCTTACGGAAGAGTACGTCGCTCAGCTCCTGGGCCCTGCGCTGCGTTTCGACGTCGAGCATCGTCCTCATGACGTCGATTAGCTCATCAACTCCAACGTCGAGAGTTCTTGCCTCGGCATCACGCACCGGGAACCCCATCTTCTGCAAATCGATGTCGCGCTTGTCAAAGAATCCGCCGACAGCGTGGTCCAGCTTTAGGACCGCGTCCAGGAGAACGGTCTGAGCGTCGCTGAATCCACCCAGGTTGGCTCTCTCCTTGTCGGAGAGCGGCCCTGCCGCGTCTTGCAGGGCCTGAGCGACCGGCATAAAGCTTCGAAGCAGCCGTCTCGTGCCCAGCAGGAACAGCGCCCAATCCTGGTTGAAGGCAACAGTGAGCCGATTGAACGTCTTAGACCCCAACAGACGATTCAAAAAGCGCCGCGTGTTTGGGTTGTTCAATCGCCCGAAGCTTTCCTTGACCTTCTGCTCAATTTCTTCCTGAGGGAGGTTCAACCAGTCCAGACGGCCTTCCGGAACTCCGTCGGGAAACAGCCGTTCAAACCGGACCGGTAGCTGGGCCAGCCGGTCGTCCCATGTTCGATCGGTCTCATCGAGCAAGTCATAGACGGTGGCAGCTGCTGCGTCCAGCAGATCCAGGGCGAGCGGAGGCAACCCAAAAAGACGGCGAACGCGTACGGGCACAGCGCGTAACTCCGTTGCTATTGCTGATAGGTGCTCTTCCTGGGAAGGCGGTAAATCCTGAGTCACTGCCGCTCCAATCTCGGTACCGGAGCAGGTGCCTCACTACCGACGTCTCTAAGCCATGAAAGTCACGCCAACAGAATATCGGGGACCTCCGACATTCGGCCGCTATCTCAGGCTGTGAGTGTGAGGCACAGCTGCTCGACATGCGAGTGCGGGTGCAGAGCAAAAGGACGGCCGCTGCGGCGGCCGACTGTATCGAGCCCCTAGCGGGGCTCAGTTTTTTACCGGGAAGCCTGCGGCGATTCTACGGTCGGCGGCCTTCGCGCAAGCTCCCTGCGGGAGCCAGCTCCGCCGAGATTTTCCGCACGCGGTCGCAAGCTCCCTCATTTCGCGCGGAAATTCTCTCCCCCGCTGCCCTTCGGGTTGCACTCCGACCGCTCTCCCTGAACGGCACTACGTGCCATCCCGGCAAAAAAACATGAGGGAGAGAAGCGATGAGCACACTCATTACCAACACCAGCGACGTCACCCGATTCGCGGCGGTTTTTTCAGCCGGAGACCTGGCGGCCGACGTTGCAACGCAACTGAGCTGCGGCGAGGTCGAGGCCCTTGCAGGAATGCTCCGCGCAATCGGAGAGCCCGCCAGCGCAGACATGTGGATCGAGGCGCACGCCGAGGGCGACGACGACGGCGACGACCACTACCGGCCCGCCGTGGCCGAGTACGTGGTGCCCGTCGACCCGATGGACGCCCTGCAGTGCGACAGCTGCCAGTGAGGCCAGCTCGAGCACTTGACACGTACGTGTCAACGCAGGCGCCAGACAGCAACTACCACCAGGGAGAAGATATGAACACGCAGACCGCATCCGTTACCGCCGTACTCGTCGACGCGATCGAGAGCACTTGGAACGCGATCCAGGAGCGACACCCGGACGTGCCCGAGGTCGTCGTGACGATCGGCTCCGGCAGCGCCGCGAAGGGCTTGAAACTCGGCCACTTTGCCGCCGACCGATGGGTGCGCGGCACCGAGCGCGTGCACGAGCTGTTCGTGGGCGGTGAAGGGTTGAAGAATGGCGGCCGCGACCTGCTCGGCACGCTGCTGCACGAAGCCGCACACGGAGCGGCGCAGGTTCGCGGGATCAAGGACACCAGCCGCCAGGGCCGCTTTCACAACACGAAGTTTCAGGCGATCGGAAAGGAGTTCGGTCTCGGCCTCTCCCACAACAACACCCAGGGATGGAGTGAAACGGCAGTGCCCGACGCCACCCTGAGCGTCTACGGCGACCAGGTGGCACAGCTGGACGCCGCCCTCGTCGCTTACCGGATCACCGAGACGATCGGCAGTGGCCGCAAGTCCAACAACAACGGCGTGAGCGCCGTATGCGACTGCGCTCGGAAGATCCGAGTATCCAAAGCGGTGTACGAAGGCGGCCCCATCCTCTGCGGTCTCTGCGGCACGGAATTCCGCGCCGATGACGACGATCTGACCGACGACGACCGCGTGGAAGGGTGACCGCCATGCGGGCGATCGCAGCCGTCGCGCTCCCAGCGTGCGGCCCGGTTCCTGAGCCGACGACACATTGGCCCGACCGCCGTCCTACAGCGCGTCAGGAGGGCCGGCGCGCTTTGCGCGCTCGTCACCACTCCCCTGCTCGTATCATCGATCGCCCTCAGCCTCTAGCAATACTTCTATACTCATTTACTGCTAACTACTTTTGAGTAGACAGCTTGCTATTTTTGGACTACAATAATATTATGGCCCCGACGAGATGGACGAGCAGCGCAGACAAGCACCTGATTGCCCGCGCTGACACGCTCAACGCTATGAGAAGCGCCGTCGTCTACGTGAAGGACTTTGACCAGGCCCGTGTCCCGGGACAACCGACCGCGGACCTGTTCATCGGCCCAACACGAGACGGCTCGATCATGCTCGAAGTCTTCGCCCACGTCGACCAGGTGAACAAGGATGCGCTGATCTTTCACTCGATGCCCGTTCGACAGAAGACGTTAGAACGAGCCAGGCGCATACTCGCAGACAGGAAGGGGCAGCAATCATGACGAAGAACACGGACCCGCTGATCGGAGCCGACGTCTCCCCCGAGGATGATGCCCTCTATGCGGCGTGGTCGGAGCGGATCGAAGCCGACGACATTCACACCCCCGACACGGCCCAGGCATTCGAAGGCGAGGACGCGCAGCGGGCAGGGCGCGCCCTCCTGGACGAGATTGTCGGAGCGGACGAGCTGGACAAGGCGATCGGCCGCGGCCGGCCCTCGCTGGCGGGAGCCGGCAAGCAGCGCGGCGAATCCCCCAAGGTCCAGGTACGACTCCCCCACGACCTGGACGCAGCTCTTAAGGCCCGTGCGGCAATCGAGCACCGCAAGCCCAGCGAAGTCGCGCGCGAAGCGATCGCGCTCTACCTCCGCAACGCTTCCTAGGCTCAGCTACTCAGACTCACCCGAGCGCCTACTTCAATACTCATAGCTAGCAAGGCGCTTTGACTCACATACTCATTTGATGAAAAGATGATAGGATAAAGCATGCGAATCGTGACAGTGCTCAACCAAAAGGGCGGCGTCGGCAAGAGCAACGTTGTGATGAACCTCGCCGCCGTCGTCGCGGCGGACCACTCGCGGGTACTCGTCGTGGACACCGACCACCTGCAACGCACTGCAAGCGACTGGGCCGAGACGGCAGAAAAGAACGAGCGCCCGTTGCCGTTCGACTTCACCGACGAGGGCGACCCGGCGCTACTGGGCCGACTGCGCGAAGCAGGCGCCTACGACACAATCTTCGTAGACACCCCGGGCAGTCTATACGAGAGCGATCTTCTGGGGCGGTTCTCGACTCGGCGGACTTCGTGGTGCTGCCGATGGAGCCTCAGCCGGCTAGCGTCAAACCGCTCGTGCGCACGATCAAATCGTTCGTGGAGCCGCGCAGCTTGCCGTATCGCGTACTGCTGAGCCGTGTGAAGCGTGACGCGGCGGGGGAGCGGCGTAGGGACGACGCGATCGCTGGACTCGATGCGATGGGCGTTCCGCGCTTCAACAGCGTGATCCGAGATTACGTGGCGCATTCGGATGCGCCGATGACTGGCGATGTGGTGACGACGTATCCGACCACCCGCAACACGTCTCTTGCGATCGACGACTTCAAGTCACTGGCGCTGGAAATGACGACCATCTGGGCAAACGGAGGAAGCAAATAATGGCGAAGGCAAACCTGGCCGATCTGATCGGCAGCAGCAGCGACGTGCAGGCCGTACCGCCGAAGCAGCCGGCAGCTGCACCGGCCCCCGCGCCGACGGTGGCAACACCCGCGCCCCAAGGGTCGACAGCGGCCGCCGAGGCGGCCGAGGATGCCCGGATCAACTTCATGATCCCGCGCGAGCTGCGCCAGAAATTCAAGGCGTGGGCCGCTCAGAATGACACCAGCATCAAGGACGAGCTGACCCGTCACATTCGTTCGCTCGTCGGCTAAGGCGCGGAACTCAGATACTCATAGCTTCATTTGAATGTCTGCTAGCGCAACCCGGGGGGAGGATCTAATGCGCACGAAGTACACGCCAGCGGAAATCATCGCCGGGGGAGTGGCCGATACGCGCGAGACCTTCGCCGAGCTGTACGTCGAGCTGCGCGAGCTTCGGCAGGAGGCGGCCACCTACTACTACCGGGCGTTCGTCGACACGGACAATGGAGCCGAGCCCGTCGCGCCGGCCTTTCACCCAGCGCCTCCAGGATTCGGTGGCAACGAGCTGGCCCGGCCGGTGCGCCGCGTCGACCTCACGCGCCTTACCGATGCGGGGCTCGCTCTTTACGTGTTCGGGGTCCGGAGTGCCTTGGCTGAGCGTGAGGAACTGGTGCGGCAGATTGAGGCCGCGAAGCACGATCTAGAGCGGATGCTGATTGCGATGGACGGGACGATCGTCGACGTCGTGAGTAGCCTCCTACGCCGAGAAGCCGCGCTCGATCGGCGCACCAGCGCTCAGGTGGAAACGTCCCAGCTGCAACCGTGGGACGTCCCGGTCCGCCAGCCCGGCACGCGGGGCTATCTATGAGCGTTTACTTCAATACTCATTGCATCATCTTGCGCGAAGAGGATGCGGGCGCCTCGAGTCGTTGACACGTAGGTGTCAACTGGGCCGGCCGCACGCAGAAGGGCCACCCGTGGGGAACGCGTGGCCCTTCTTCGCTGCACCGTTGGGGAAACGGTGGTGGGGGTCACGCTAGCACCGCGGCGCAGCGCGCAGAACTAGCGCAGCATCCAGGCCACGAACGCGGTGAGGTCGTCGGTCAGCACGTCTCGGCGGGCGCTGTATCGCACGGATCGACCGTTGCGATTCTCGCCCTCAATGTCCGCGACGATGTAGCCGAGCGTTTCCAGCTCGCGCAACGTCACGCGCGCTGTACTTGGTGTCAGTCCGGTTTCTTCGACGAGGTGTGTCCGGGTGGCTCCGGGGTTCTCCAGCAGGAATCGCAGCGTTATCAACCTGGACGTCCCGGAGACAGCTTGATGCACGGCCGCGGCGCGCTGCGGCATGTCGGGGGAGTCGCGGCGTGACGGCATCCCCTATTGTGCCCGCTCATTGCGGCGGCGGCCGATAGCAACTCGTTGAATTCGTCCATGCCTCCACAATGCACTACCTGCTAATTGAACTACAAGGTAGACTGATTGTGCGTTGTAAATCGGGGTTCGTATTACCCTCGAAATGGTCACGGTCTTGTAGGGGGGAGAGTGCCGGATGACGAAGTCTCAGCTATCAGTAATTGGCGCGGCCCAGCGCCATTCTCAGCCGCGCCCTCACCGAGCATCGTCGCGGCCTCTCACGGCCGACGTCGCTTCCCGCACATGCGGCGAGAAGGCGCAGCACGCTAACTCAATCACTAGGGGAGACGGAGCACATGACAGATAACGACCAGCAGACGGGAGACGTTTTCGCGGGCGCTGGGCGCGCCGCTCGATACGTCGAGTCCGAGCACACCAGTACCCGCGCCCAGGTCGACGAGGTGTTGGGGCAGCTCGCAGAGAAGGACGAGCTGATCCAGGTTCCGCCCGAGCTGGCGACTCATGCAGAGCCGGCCGCGCCTGTGGTGGAACTCCCGCCGATTCCGGCCGTGCCTCCGAGTGCTCCGCACACGGAGATCCCTGAAACGATCTTCCTGGACCCCGTGGCGGACCTCAGCATTGCCAGCACCGTGCAGAAGCCAGCGACCGCGACCCAGGGTGTTCGGGGCTTGCTCGGCAAGCTTGGAATCAAGGTGGAGCCGGGAGCGCGTGAGCGTGCGGCGCTGGACGCCGCGGAGTCTTTGCGTCGGGACGAGGAAGTCATTCGTCAGGCGACATGGACGGGCCCGCAGGCGATCCTCGTGGGCAACAAGAAGGGTGGCACCGGCAAGACGCCGGTATCGCTGATCGTCGGGGGAGTGCTTGCCGCGGTGCGCGGCGGCTCCGTCGCCGTGATGGAGGTCTCCGACGATCCGGGAGCGCTGACGTTCCGCGCCGAGGGTAACCCGTCGCTGGGCATCGGTGAGCTGGTGCGGGACGTGCAAAAGATCACTAACGCCGGCCAGCTGGCCGGCTACACCGCCCCGCAGACCTCATTCGCCTCTGTCATCGGCACGGTGGGCCGACGTGCTCGCCTCAGCCGTGACGATGTGGTGGCGGCTGCAGGAGTGATCGACGAGTTCTATTCGATCCGCGTCATGGACTCCGGCAACCAGCCGTCATCCAGCGCTTTCGAGGGAGCGGTGGAAACCGCGGACGCGCT
This sequence comes from Leifsonia poae, assembly GCF_020009625.1. NCBI lineage: Bacteria > Bacillati > Actinomycetota > Actinomycetes > Micrococcales > Microbacteriaceae > Leifsonia > Leifsonia poae. The sequence goes on along the minus strand of NZ_JAIHLP010000004.1, from coordinate 12,516 downwards.
CGTGATCCCCGTGCTCAACGCGGGGGATGCCGTACTCGAGGCGGTCGCCATGATCGAGGAGCTTCGGGCCCAAGGCGGGCACGCCGCGCAGCTCGCGGACAACGCGATCGTGATTCGCCTCACCGACGGCCGGCCGGAGCACCCGCAGGTCATCGAGCGAGTGAACCGAATCATCGACGGGATGCTCGTGCGCGCGGTCTACCACGTGCCCTACGACGAGCACATTGCCGAGCGCGGGCAGATCACTCTTGACCGGCTCGCGCCGGCCACCCGTGCAGCATTCACCGCCGCGACAGCCGGCGTCGTGCAGGCGCTCAAATCAACCGCCCGCTAGGCCAGAAGGAGAAATCACATGCACGAAATCGCTCACCACCTGATCGTCCACGCGATCGACAATCCGCTGAACGGCGTCCTTCCGGACTTCTCCGTGTTCGGCGTCCAGTTCGATGCGCTCTGGAAGAAGCTCATCGCCGGCATCTGGGGAATCTGCATCATCATCTCGATTGCGTTCCTCGCGATCGGCCTCACTGGCATGGCCGGATCGTCCGAGGGGGCGGCAACGCAATGGCCTACAAGTCGGCACGCACCAAGGCAATCTGGGCCGGTATCGCGCTGGCCTGCCTCGCTGCGCTGGCCGTGATCGTCGGCGGCATTCTCGCCCTTGCGGGGTAGCACATGACCGACGCACCACGCCCTGTACGGACACGGCCTCGCTGGCCGTGGATCGTCGGCGCGCTCGCGCTGCTGGTCGTCCTGGTGGTCGTGTTCGCGCTCACCGCCCCGCGAGGCGGCGACGACCGAGCCGTCCCCGCCACCACCCCTCCTGCGCCCACGTCGACCAGCACGGACGAACCGGGAGCGGCGGTAAGTGGATGCATTGGCGGCCGCGAGCGAGACGCGGCAATGCTCGTGGCCGCGCAGAAGGCGGCTCCGCATTCAGCCAATGGGGCGGCGAGCTTCGCTGCCGCTTTCGTTCGATGGCTCTATCAGTACCCCTCGCCGCCGGCTTCCGCCGTGCAGACGGTGGCTCAGCGCATCTACTCGACGGGTGCCGACTCCAAGAAAGTGGTCGACTATCTGGCCGGCTCGCCCAATCTCTCCGGTGGGCTCGTGCCGGACGGTCAGCCGTTCTACGTCTCGACGGTTCCTGGGGTCTTTTACGTCGAGTCGGCTACGCCCGACAAGGTGTCAGTGTCAGTCGGAGGTGGTCTAGTCACAGACGGTGCTCTCAGCGCCACCTTGCGTGAATCCGTCACCGTGACGGTCCAGTGGGAGGGCGGCGCGTGGCACGTCGTTGAGTCCAAGGGGACGCGGACGACCCAAGACCTGTTCGCGATCGGCTCGGCGTTCAGCGGAGGTTGCTGACATGTTCCGTGGAGAAGGCAGCGGTAACCCGATCGGTGACGCGATCGGAGGCATTGGAGACGCGATTGGCGGGGCGGTGCAGACCGCCAACTTCTTCTCCGACCCGTTCGGGAACATGTACAAGTCGTTCCGGGACTCGGCTGTCTCGCTGTCGCGGGACGTGCTGCCCGTCGTCACTCAGGCGACGATGCCGGACCTCACGATGGATTGGTTCATCAACGCCTACAAGGTGTCGTTCGGGCTGGCGATCTTCGTGCTCGTGTTCACGTTGCTGCCGCAGTTCGTGCGGGTCGCTCGTGGAACGCAATCGGGCCGTGAGCTGGGGGAGTCGCTGGTGTTCTACGGCCCTCTGTTCATCATCGGGGCAATGTTCGGCCCGTTGCTCGGATCGTTCCTCGTGAACCTCGTGCACGAGCTGAGCACGTCGCTGACTCGGTGGGCGTTCTTCGACACCAACGACAACCTCGTGGCGTCGTTTACGAAGATGCTCGATCAAGGCGACGCAGCCGGCATCGCCGGAGGCGCACCGGTCGCGGCGTTTCTGATGTTCTGCGCGTGGATCGCGCTTCTTATGGCGATCGCCGTCATGCTCGTGCTTCTCGTCGTCCTGTACTTCGCCGGTGTGCTGTTCCCGCTCGGCTATGTCTGGATCATCGATCCGCAGCGCCGCAAGACCGGCTGGCGACTCGTTGGCCTGTTTATCGGCGTGATGCTTGCGCACCCGCTGCTGTTCTTCATGCTCGGCGTCACGTTCCACTGGATCGGGCCGGCGTCGAGACGTTCGGCGATCACCTGAACGTGCAGCGCCTCGCGCTGCTCATTTCCGGCATTCTCGCAATGCTCATTGCGACTCTCAGTCCGGCGCTTCTGATGAAGTTCGCGCCGGTCATCCCGGCCTCCTTCGGCGGAGTAACGGGCCGAGCATGCAGCCGGGGCGATGGGGCTCGGGCAATATGCAGGACGCCACGCAGAAGTACGCACCAGAAGCCCGACAGGGTGGCAAGCCGACTGACTCTGCCAACGCCCCATCGCCAGTCGAGGACGCACCCAGCGTGAAGGGGAGCGGGGGACTGGGCGACTTCGCCGGAGCCGGAGCGAAAGCGGGCAAGAGCGCCGGACGGGCAGCCGGCGCAGGAGCCGAAGCGGGCGCAGCCGGCGCGGGCACGGGGGCCGGCGCAGCTGGTGCCGGAGCTGGCAGGCTGGCGGCCGCGGGCGCGGCCGAGTCCGCTACTGGCGTCGGTGCCGCGATTGGCGTTCCTACGCTCATTGCGGCCGGCGCTGTGGCAGCCGGGCAGGCGGCTGTCGAAAAGGCCCAGGAGGCGGGCGCTATGGCCGCTGAGGCGGCTGATTCGGACGAGGGGGCACAGTGAGCAACGCAGCGCAGAACACGATGGTAGAGAGGCAGCTGGGCGGCGAAGCCGGCCACCGATCATTCTTCGGCGGGTCCGGCAAAGGCCCGCGCAACATCCTGCTTGCCCTGTGTGGAGTCGGCCTGGTCGTCGGCGCACCGTTCTTTGGTGCACCCGCCGTCGTCGTTGCCGTCATCGCCGCGCTGCTGGTGTTCCTGGTCACAGCACGCACTCACCGCGGGTCGATCCTCGACCGGCGCGAACGTCGGGTGCGCTGGAAGGACCGCCGCCGCGCCGGCATCGACCGCTACACGCCGTTCGACGTCGCACAGTGGGACCAGCTGACCCAGCTCAGCCAGGACAAGACCGCCGGCAAGGAGGACCGGTGGACGGCCGCACGCGAGCTTGCGGCGATGCGGACCATGCCGGACGGTGCGGACGGGATGGGATGGCTTCAGATGGGCCGGCGCGAGCCGGGAATCGCCTGGCACGCCCCGATGGGGGAGAAGCCCTATCTATCGGTCGTGTTCACCGTCACCGGGCAGCTGCGCGGTGCGGAGCCCAACTCGGTCGCTCGTCGAGCGGCCGAGGCTTTCGGGGAGTTCCTGGCATCGCGCGCAGCACCGTCGAGCCTGCTGCGTCGCGTGCAGGTGACCACGCGAGTGCTGCCGCCCGACAACGCATTCAACGCGGCGTGGGCGGAGGTTAGCCTTGACCCGACGATCCCGACCAACCACCCCGCCGTGCTCTCGTACGGGGATGTGCTGCACACGGCCGGCCGGGACGCAATGGTGCAGCGGCACACGATCACGGCGTGCTGGCCAATCGACGCCGAATTCGTCGACGTCGCCCGTGGATATGGGGAGGGCCGCGACGGTTGGCGCGCACTGATGCACCGCGAAATCGAGTCCGCAGAGCGCGGCCTCCGCGCGGCACGTTTGGGAGACGTTGCCGTGCTCACCGCACGGCAGACCGGAGCGCACGTCGTTCACGGCCAGAACCCGTTTCACCCGATCGACCAGCCTGTCGACGACCCGGGCAAGCTGGGCGTCGCGTCCCACGACGAATACTCCGCACACATCGTCACGGCCACCAACCCCGAGACGGGCGCAGAGGTCGAGTGGTGGCACCGCACCGCCGCGATCAAGGCCGAGAACCTCGCCGTAGGCAAACGGTCGCAGCTGTGGATGCTCGACCTGCTGATTGGGTCGGAGCTGCACTTCCTCCGTACGGTGTCGTTCCATCACCAGCTAATCCCCGCATCCGAGGCACGCGCTGCGGCCCGGCGCGACCTGGTGCGCGACCAAGCCGCGCAGATGAACGACGCCGAAAAGGGCCGCCTCGCGAACGACGAAACCCACGTGAACAAGACCGCCGCGCAGCTGCGGAACGCCGATCTTGGGTATGGCTCCCGCCACCACGGGGACAGCTGGATCGGCTACGTCACGATCACCGAGACAAGCCGCGACCGGCTGCAAATCGCGTCTCGTCAGCTAGAGGAAGTCTGCGAGAACGGGCTCGGCGTCGAGCACCTGGACTGGCAGGACAGCTTCCAATCGGCGGCGTCCGGCACGACGTGGCCGATCGGCCGAGGTATCCAGACCGAGAAGCCCTCTGTCACCAACCGCGTGTACCGGAAGCTGGCCGGCAAGACCAACAAGGAGGCGCTATGAGCGAGCACAAGGCCGAGAGCACCAAGAGCGGTATGTGGTCGCTGCCGGTTCTGCGGAAGTTCGCCCCGCCCGAGGAAGTACAGGTCGACGAGAGCGGACGCACCGAGGGCAAGGACGAGCTGCTGCCGTGGAACGTCCCCGGCACGCAGCTGCGCGCGCGCAGCGGCCGCGCCGGTCGCGGCTTCTACGCCCCCGCGCTGCGCGGTGCGCCGTCGACCACCCGGCAGGCCGAAGTCCTCAACTCCGCCGTTATCGGCGCACCCACCGGCACCAGCGGCATTGTCACCGGCCGCGACGTGCTCTCGAAGACGTCAATCGCGCACGACCCGGTGACCGCCTACAACTCGCGGCCGCGGTTGGTGTCGAGCCCGAACGTCGTCGTGATGGGCGACGTCGGCTCCGGTAAGTCGAGCTTCATCAAGACCGCGCTCGTCGCCCGGCCCCTCATCATGGCCAAGCGGCGCGCCACCGTGTTCGACAAAAAGGACCGAGCAGGGGAGGGCGAATACTCCGAGCTCGCGCGCGCGTTCGGAGCCGAGCCCATCAAGTTCACCGACGACGGCACCGGCACCCGGCTGAATCTGCTGGACCCCATGATCAGCCACGGCACCGGAGCATCCGGGCAACTGCGGCTGCTGAAAGTCGTCACGCGCCTCGCTCGCAACGACACCCCGCTCAACGAGTGGGAAGAAGAAGCGCTCCGCTCGGCCCTGCGGATCACGCTCGCCCGGTTCGAGGACGGACGGGTGCCGACCCTGGCCGACGTGCTGCCGGCGCTCGCGTCGACGACCGCGGACAGCGACTACGCGCAGCATTCGCCGCAGGCGCGGGACAAGCTGCACCAGGCCGGCCTCTCGGTGCAGTTCACCCTCAACACGCTCTTGGACGACTATGCCGGCCTGCTCGACGGCGAAACGTCCAAGGTGGTCGACCTGGCGCACAAGCTCACCAGCTGGGACATTTCGCAGCTGCCCGATGACGGCCCTTCCGTGCCGATCGTCATGGCGATCGGGCACATGTGGCTGCTCGGTCGACTCCGCAACGACCGCGGCTGGCACACGACGTGCGTCTACGAGGAAGGCTGGCACATCGCTGCCGGCCCCTCCGCATCGCTCGCGAGGGCGAATCAGAAGCTCTCCCGTGGCCTCGGCTCTCCAACGTGTTCGCCTTCCACAAGGGCACCGATATTCCTGCCAACTCACCCGGTATGGCGATGGTGCAGGAGGCCCAGTCGGTCTACGTCTACCGGCAGAGCCGGCACGAGGATGCGCTGTGGTGCCAGCAGACCTTCAACTTCTCTCCCGAGCGGGCGCACGACATTACGCAGCTGAGCGACGGCCACCACTACTTCAAGTACGGCACGCACGTTGAAACGCTCGTGCGGCACATCCGCTCGGAGTGGGAGACGCAGATCACCAACACCGACGAGGGCATGGAGGGTGCCGCCGCCTCGGTGCTGCGGAGCGCGTGATGGGCTGGAAGGGCATCGCGGCTGCCGGCATCACCGTTCTGGTGATGTTCGGCGGTGGTGTGTTCATGTCCGGCGCGCAAGCCAGCGGATGCGGCGGCGGCGAGGTCGTCGCGACCATCGCGATCAGCAGCCGGCCGATCGCCGGCTACTCAGGCGACCAGCTCGCGAACGCCGCGGCGATCATGAACGCCGCGACCGGACTGGGGCTCGACGCCCAGGCTCAGGTCATCGGCGTCATGACCGCGATGGGCGAATCCGGGTTGCGGGTGCTCGACCATGGCGACCAGGCCGGCCCCGACTCGCGCGGGCTGTTTCAGCAGCGCGACACCTGGGGGAGCCTCGCGGATCGGATGGACCCGACCAAGTCGGCGGTGCTGTTCTTCCAGCGACTCATCCAAGTGCCCGGCTGGCAGGCCATGACCCCGACGCTGGCCGCGCACACCGTGCAGGTGAACGCTGACCCAAACCACTACACGAAGTTCTACTCCGCGGCCGCGCAGGTCGTGCAGGCGCTCGGCAGTAATGGCGGCGGCACCCCCGGGTGCGCCGTAGGCGCCGACCAGGTGGGGCTCGCCCAGGAACTCGTGAAAGCGGCGGACGCCGGCCAGCTGCGTGGCCTGGTGCCGGATCACATCAAAGAGATCCGCTGGATTGCTCAGGATAAGACCGTCGCGGATTGCGGAATCGACACCCGTGTCTTGCAGACCATCGTGCTCGCTGTTCGCACCTTCCAGTCCGTGGGCGTCTCCGACATCAACCGCAGATGCACCGGCCAGATCGAAGGGGCCGGCACGGAGTCGGCCCACTACAAGAACGGCGGCGGGCACGCCGTCGACTTCTACATGCTCAACGGCACGCCGCTCACGGGGGCAGACGGGTACTCGCTGCGCCTGATCGGGATGCTCGACCCGATCGTGCCCAAGGGCTCACGAGTCGGGCAGAAGGACGTTCGCGCAGCTGCGGGCGTGACGATCGCGACCACGAACTTCGGCCAGATCGACGACACCGGGAACCATCTACACATCGACTTCCTGTACGCCACGGGCGCTTATGTCGGGAGTCAGCAATGACAGGCGTGTTTCAACAGCGCGCAACGCAACCCAGTGACATGCATGTCGCCTACAGTCCGGAGCTGAAAGCGGAGAATGAGCGGCACATTGCCGAGTTCATCGGCGGGCGCCGACTCGAGCTGCTAGCCGCCTGGGGCGAGACGATTATGGCGCGATCGTACCTGCGCGGCATGCTTCGCGGCATCGTGGGCCTCCCAGAAGCCGCGTCCTGTAACTGGAGATCTATCGGTGACCCTCTAAAAGAGCGGCCATCCGCGCCACCCCTCGCGAGCAAGCTATGCGTGGCCACTGCGTCCGTTCGACATTCACGGCTATCTGCGTGGGCTGTGAAATGCTTCTGCGTGCGAACACGCTCAATCAACTGTTGACGACGGCGTGGCACGCGACCAGCATGTCGGCATGAGTGATGACGACGAGTTCGATGACGATGATGAGATGGTCGTGGGCGACCAGGAACTCGTGTCGTTTGAGAAACATCTGTTCGCCGCCATCCGCGAGTCTCGCCAGCTCGACGCGGAGATCGACGACGAGTACCGCCGGCTGACGAACGGTGAGTACGACGAGCCAGCTATCCCGGAGCGGGAATCGGACGGCGAAGGCAAGCCGTAATCGTTGCGCGGGTACCCGGCTGAGCAACCAATCGAGTAGGAGGAATTTGGTCTGGACGCCCTATCTCTACCTATGTAGAGTTAGGGCATGAAGATCACTCCGTCTCTCGTGAAGGTCGCGACCGCACTCCTCGACGCCCCAAAGGAACGACACTGGGGATACCGGTTGAGTGTGGACAGCGGTGTTCGGTCAGGCGTCCTCTACCCAATCCTTGGACGCATGATGGACGAAGGATGGCTGACCGACGGCTGGGAGGATCCCAGCGAAGCTAACGGCCGCCCTCCCCGCCGCTATTACGAGATCACCGATACGGGCCTTCGTGAGTTGGGAGCGGCTCAGAGTCGATTCCTCGCATCACAGGCTCGCGTGGGGGCGACAAGGCCCCAACAGGCAAGGCTGGCGATGACATGAATGTAGATTTCGATTTCGCGAAACTTGCCTCTCTGTTGGGGCTGTGGCCGCTCGTCGGCATGGGGGCGGCTCTGCTCCTCGTCTGGGGGATCGCCCCGGGCTGGATTGTGAGACTCGCTTCCCTCGCCTTCCGGAAAGGTGACGCGCGCCGCAATGAGATGATCGCCGAGCTCTACGCGGTCCCGCATCTGAGGCAGCCGGTGTGGGCGCTTCAGCAGTGTGAACGCGCCCTAAGCGAGGGCCTCGCCCCTCGCCTCTGGCAACTGGGCTATCGGCGGTTTGCCGGGCGATTTACTCGAAGGACCGAGGTTGCTAAGTCGTATGCGGAAACCATGATCTACCCGATCTTTCCGGAGAACGAGTTTCTCCGGCGGTATCGGCACAGCGATGATGCGCTTCCGATACTTCCCCTGATGCTCGACTTTGAAGGCCCGAGCGGTGAGCCTTTGATGAGCGTGAGGATGGGCCACGATGATGACGTGCTGGTCATGTCCGTGTATCCCGGCGTTTCGGTGCGCTCCGGCACAGATGGCTCTGTGCAGGTGTTGAACGGCAACAAGCAGTTCGTCTTCAGCCACAAGGTCATCAGCGCGGCGTGTGTTTTCGAACGAGAGTGGCGGAGGCAATCGGTTACACCTCAAATCGCGCGGAAGGTTCGGCGATCGACAGTGCCGCTCGCCGTTGATGGCTCCTACCAGGATCATCGCGACTATTCGGTGGTCAATCCGGAGGTCTGACTGTATCTCGGTGGCGTCTGACGCTGTAACCTCTTCTATCCGGCCGCGCCACTATAGGGTTCGTGCATGAGCATGTGGGGGGATGTGCCCTCGTGGGTGACCGCAATAGCCACGGTTGGGTTGGTCGTCGCGGCAGTGACGGCTGGAATCTACGCGGCTCTATCCTGGCGAGATGCTCGCGCACAGGGTTTGAGGCGGGCGCAGGAACGTAGGCGCAGGGTTGCCTCGAAGGTCTCCGCTTGGGTGGCGAGGGCGATACTTCCGAGCACTACGACGTTTGGCTCAGAAACGGCAACAACGTACCGATCTACGATCTATATCTCATGGTGAATGGATACGGCGAACTAGCTGCCCGGGGCGTGGTGGACTTGGATCAAGCCGTTGTGCCACCTGGATTCGAGCAGGTCTTCGCTCTGCTCCCGTACAGCGAAGCGCAGCGGACTAGGGGCCCAAAGTAGTCGATGGTGAAATCGACCTTCGCGGGCATGAGCCGTGGGACTTCTTGGTAGAGCTGCGATTCCGGGATGCCGATGGGGTTACATGGAAGCGCTCTGAAAATGGCGAGATCTCCGAAGGCGGATCCCGTAGCAAGAAGAACAAGGACTTGTGAGTGAAAACTGAGGTGGTGGCAGGAGCCACGACCTCTTGGGTGGCCCGACCCAAGGGCCACCGGGGGAGCCGCGGCTAGGTGTCGCATTCGCATCTAACGGGATTGCCATGTTCAAACTGACATAAGGTATATTATCAGCGAAGGAGACTTGGATGGCCTCGACGAGCTTCGCGAAATGAGGTGATGCCGAATCAGCCGACAGCCGGTGGGCTCACCGGCTAGCGGATCGCCGTGGGAGCGCTGGGGGAACTCTTCAGAGCATGATCCCAGACATGGGCGAGCGCCGCGTGCACCGCGCCCTGGATGACGATGTCGCTCGCCAGGGGCGAGGCGAGCAACTCGCTGGCGAACGCCGTGTGCTCCTCGACGCGCAGGCGGAGTTCGGGGATGAGTGGCTGGAGCGACGTCGCCACTCCGCCGCCAAGGACGATTCGGCCGGGGTCGAGGAGGCTGACGAGGGTCGCGATGACGCGCGCCAGACGGTCGAGGAGGCGGCCGGAGATGTCGTGAGCCACGTCGTCGCCCTCCTCTCCCAGCCGGAACACGTCGGCGGCGACGCTCTCGGACGTCAGCTTCGTCTGCAGATGGTCGCCAACTGCGTCCTGCGCCCAATCCTGAGCCAGTCGCCCGATTCCCACTGTGCTGCCGACGCCCTCGATTAGGCTGAGGTATTTCATCTCGCCCCCGCCGCCGTGGTGTCCGCGGTGGAGAACACCGTTCTCGACGATGCCCGCGCCGAAGCGGTCGCCGGCGAGGAGGACGACGAGCGACTGCGCCGGGCCGGACATCGCCTCACGTTCGGCCAGCGCGGCGAGGTTGGCGTCGTTTTCTACGACGATGGGCCATTCCGGGTGGCCGCTGAACAGCAGGTCGGGATCGATCCGGATCCAGTCCCAGAACTCGTCGCCGACGCCCACCCGACCGGTGTGATCGACGGGTGCGGGTACGGCGAGCGTGGCGGCTAGGACGGTCCCGGCTTCAGCTCCGGCGTCGTGGAGGGATTCGTCGACGGCCGCCTGCGTCTCGGCCGTCCGATCGATGATCCACTCGGGGCTGTCGGGGCGCGAGTGAAAGGCTCGTCTCGAGCGTCCGACGATCTGGCCGAGCAGGTCGGCGACCACGCAGGTCACGGATGAGAAGCCGAGATCAACCCCGACGACGTGGGCCGCGCCCGGGTTCAGGGCGAAGCGGCGGGAGGGCCTGCCGCGGGTCCCTTCCACCCGGGGGCCGGCATCCGACTCCGCGATCCAACCCGCAGCCAGCAGATCGTCGCAAACGGCCAGGATGGTGGAGCGCGTGAGGTCGGAGAGCTCGATGAGTTCGGACGTTGTGAAGCTCTTGCCGGCGGACGCGCTGCTGAAGATCTTCAGCAGCGCGAGCGTGTTCGAGCGCCGGAGGACGTTCGTTGACGTCGCGACCAGCGCGTGCGTTGGAATCGATTTCTCTGCGGGACTTGCCCAAACCTCGACATGTGACAACAATAGTGCACGTCTTAGATTTAGAACCTAGATAAATTCTGGATCGTCTCTCTCGGAAGGATCAATGGTGACCGAAAGCGTTCTGAACGCCACCCGTGTGGAATCTCCCGACCGGTGGTGGCGGCAGGCAGCCGTGTATCAGGTGTATCCGCGCAGCTTCGCGGACGGTAACGGCGACGGAGTAGGCGACTTCCTTGGGCTGATCTCCCGCATCGACTACCTGCGCGATCTCGGCATCGACGCAGTCTGGCTGAGCCCGTTCTACCCGTCCGAGCTCGCGGACGGCGGCTACGACGTCGCGGATTATCGCGACGTCGACCCGCGCATCGGTACGCTTGCGGACTTCGACGCGCTGGTCGCCCGCCTCCATGACGTCGACATCAAGGTGATTGTCGACATCGTGCCGAACCACAGCTCCGATCAGCACGCTTGGTTTCAGGAAGCCCTGCGCAGCGTACCCGGTTCCGCCGCCCGCGACCGCTACATCTTCCGCGACGGGCGCGGCCCGGACGGCTCAGAGCCACCGTCGGACTGGACGTCGATCTTCGGAGGGCCGGCCTGGACCGCGTGCCGGATGGGCAGTGGTATCTGCACCTGTTCGCTCGCGAGCAGCCCGACTGGAACTGGTCGAATCCCGAGGTGCGACAGGACTTTCTGACCACCCTTGAGTTCTGGGCAGATCGCGGGGTCGACGGATTCCGTGTCGACGTCGCCCACGCTCTGACCAAGGGGCTGGAGTTGAGCTGCCGACGCAGGTCCAGCTCGAAGACCCAACACACTTCCCAGTCGGGACGCATCCGATCTGGGACCGCGCGGACGAAGTGCACGAGATCTATGCGGAGTGGCGACGCCTGTTCGACCGCTACACGCCACCGCTCACCGCCGTCGCGGAGGCCTGGGTGCCGCGGAGCGGCGGATCCGCTACGCCACCGAGCAGGGCCTCGGACAGGCATTCAACTTCGACCTCCTCAAGGCCACCTGGGACGCCGCGCAGTTCCGGCGCATCGTGGAGGAGAACCTCGATCTCTCGGCGCAGAGCGGGAGCTCCAGCACGTGGGTGTTCTCCAACCACGACATGGTCAGACACGCCACCCGGTTCGGCCTCCCTCCACAGACAGCGAGGGCCACGCGTGGCTCCTCTCCCATGGCGTGGAACCGCGGGAGGACCGCGACCTGGGCCTGCGCCGCGCTAACGCCGCCACCCTGCTGGCGATGGCGCTGCCCGGCAGTGTGTACCTGTACCAAGGTGAGGAGCTCGGTCTGCCGGAGGTCGCCGACATCCCCGGCGACGACCGCCAGGATCCCACGTTCTTCCGCACCGGAGGTTCAGGAAATCGGCCGGGACGGCTGCCGCGTGCCGCTCCCGTGGACGGCAGACGGGCCTTCCTTCGGCTTCGGCGCGGGTGGTGCGCACCTGCCGCAGCCGGCCTGGTTCGCCGAGTTCGCGGTCGATACCCAGAGCGGACGCTCGGGTTCGGTGCTGTCCCTCTACCAGGACGCGCTCGCCGGTCGGCGAATGCTGCAGACTGACGAGCGTCTGGAGTGGCTCGACATCGCGCCGGATGTCGTGGCGTTCCGCCGGCCGAACGCTGGACGTCCGCGACCAACTTCGGCTCTCACTCCGTCACACTCGAGGCAGAGCGCGTCTACCTGTTCAGCGACGGTCCGTCCCCACCGACGGTCCCGTGCGTCTCGAACCCGACACCACCGTCTGGTACCAGCATGGCTGAGACGTCATTCATC
>NZ_JAIHLP010000003.1 GCF_020009625.1 Leifsonia poae | reverse complement strand
CCAAGCTCTTCACGACCTCTACGAACAAAGGAAACTGATGGCCGAGCTCACCGTTCTCCGCGTTCTCCAAGACCTTCAATGGAACGCGAGTCCTCGAACCGCTGGATCTCACCGTCGGCGACGGGCAGTTCTGCTGCATGCTCGGATCCTCCGGATCCGGCAAATCCACCCTGCTGCGCATCGTCGCCGGTCTGGAGGAGCCGGACGCCGGCGCCCATCCGCGTCGGCTCGCGCGACATCACCCGGCTCTCGGTCGAGAAGCGCAACATCGGCTTCGTCTTCCAGAACTACGCGCTGTTCCCGCACCTGAGCGTGCTGGTCGAACGTGATGTACGGGCTGCGCGCCCGTCGCACGCGCGCGCGGCCGCGAAGAAGAAGGCGGAAGAGATGCTCGGACTGGTCGGCCTCGGCGACTTCGGCGGACGTTCGCCCGCCCAGCTCCGGCGGTCAGCAGCAGCGCGTCGCCCTCGCTCGCGCGCTGGTCACCAGCCCCGATCTGCTCCTGCTGGATGAGCCCCTGAGTGCCCTGGACAAGAAGATCCGCGGCGAGATGCAGCGCGAACTGAAGCGCATCCACCAGGAGACCGGCCTTACCACCATCATGGTCACGCACGACCAGGAGGAGGCGATGGACCTCGGCGACCAAGGTGATGATGCTCGACCGCGGTGTCGTGCAGCAGAACGACAGCCCCGAGTCGATGTACCGCGCGCCGGGCAACCGGTTCGTGGCGCAGTTCCTCGGCGGCCAGCTGCTCGGGGCGGGCGTGGTGCACGGCTCCGGCCCCTCCTCGATGGTGGAGGTCGGCGGTCTGTCGCTGTCGACCGCGCAGGACGACCTGCATGAGGGAGACCGGGTGGATGTGCTCGTCATGGCCGAGCGCGTGCGCATCGTCCGCGACGAGGCGGCGACCAGCGCGGGAACCGCCAGCGGCGTGCTGAGCGCGATCGACTTCTTCGGTCCGTTCGCGCCGGGCGGAGATCGCCGTGGGCGAGCTCCGGGTCCCCGTCACGATGCTCTCGCAGGAGGCGGACGCACTGGTCGCCGGTCAGCGGGTGCGCTTCGCGATCTCGCCGGAAGGCCTGCACGCCTTCGTGGCCACGAAGGCCGCCTGAGCCGCGCCGCCAGAGCCGCGCCGGCAGTGCGGCGGCGGCAGTGCAGCGGCGGCAGTGCAGCGGCGGTCTACCGCGCCTGTCAGGCGCGGTAGACCGAGCGGCCCTCGACGAAGGTCTCGACAACACCGGCGGTGTCGAGGGCGCGCCCGTCGGAGATGTCGCGGTCGAGGAGGACGAGGTCGGCTGCGAGGCCGGGCTCGAGCCGCCCGGTGGTCGTCTCCAGACGGCCGATCCACGCCGCAGTGCCGGTGTACGCGTCGAGCGCTGTGCCCAAGGGAAGCGACTCACCGGCCAGCAAGGGCTGGCTCAGCGCGAGCCCGGTCGCGTGCGGATCCGTGGATGGCGCCAGCCGGGTGGTGCCGGTGTGCACCGCCCACAGCGGATTGGGGTCGGAGACCGGCCAGTCGCTGCCCGCGACGATGCGGGCGCCGCTGGCGTGAAGCGTGCCGAACGGGAAGTGCCGCGCGGCGCGTTCGTCACCCATCATCGGCAGTTTGCGTTCGACGATCTCTGTGTCCGTGCGCGCCCAGAGCAGCTGCGCGTTCACCGTGACGTCGAGCTCAGCGAACCGGCCGACGTCGGCGGCGTCGACCACGTCGAGGTGAGCGAGCTGATGACGGCCTCCGGTCGGCCCGTTGCTCGCTCTGGCATGCTCGATCGCGTCGAGGCACTCCCGCACAGCCCGGTCTCCTACGGCGTGCAAGTGAACGTCGAAGCCGCGCGCGTCGAGTTCGGCGACGATCGTGGCGAGCTCGCCGGGCGGTATGAACGAGTCTCCACGCAGGCCGGGCTCGTCGGTGTAGTCGTCGAGCAACGCCGCCGTGTGGTTCTCGATCATTCCGTCTTGCATGATCTTGACGGTGCCGGCCACCAGACCACGGGTGTGCGCGACGCTCGTGCGCCGTGCCTCCAGGTCGGCGAGCTGTTCGAGGCCACGGTCGCGATCCCACCACTGGCAGAGGACCACCCGTGCGGTGAGCGCTCCCTGCGCGGCCAGGCCGAGGTATGCGTCGAGCGAGTCGGGCCCGAGTTCGCTCGTGCCGACCGCTGCGTCGTGCCAGGTGGTCACCCCGACGGAGTGGAGGCGGTGCTGTGCGGCCAGGATGGCCTGCTCGAGGAAGCCGGGCGCCGGTGACGGGATGATCGCATCCAGTGACTGCATCGCCGTGTCCAGCAGGACCCCGGTGAGGTCGCCGTGCCCGTCGCGGAGGAAGTGGCCGCCGAGCGGGTCGGCGATGTCTGGCGCGACGCCTGCGGCCTCCAGCGCTCGCGTGTTGGCCCAGACGCCGTGGCCGTCATGGCTGGTGAGGACCACCGGCCGGTCGGGGACGATGGCGTCGAGGATGGCGCGCGTCGGGAAGCCACCGGGGAAGACATCGCCGTACCAGCCGACGCCGACGATGGTGTCGAGCTCGGGGTGTGCGGCCGCGTAGTCGGCGATGATCCGTGCGTACTCATCGGCGTCGTGCACGGGCATGAGGTCGATTCCGAGGAGCGAGCCTCCCGCCATCGGCGGGTGGACGTGGGTGTCGTGGAACCCGGGGAGGAGCGAGGAGCCGCCTGCGTCGCGCACCTCGGTGTCGCCGTCGCGCTGCGCGGCCACCACGTCGTCAGGACCGACGGCGACGATGACGCCGTCGCGGACGAGCACGCCGCCGTCGAGCCAGTTCCCGTCGCCCCGATAGAGCCGGGCGTTCGTGATGTGCAGACTCGTCATCGGCGTCCCTTCGCGTTTGCGACCAGTCTCTGCTCCGCGACCCTGATCACGCAAATAGTTTTGCTTGGATCACTTCATCATCACGTCAGATGCGAAATGCTCGCGAAACCCAGCTGTCATCTCTGACGACCGTTCAGGCTCACGACGGCTGCGGGTTGAGGGTCTGCGCCACGACCTGCGCCGCGATCTCGCCGACGGCGCGCGCCCGCGCCGTCGGGCGCACCGAGCGCATCGCCGCGAGGACGACGGGCAGCGCCGGAACGCTGTCTCCGATCGGCAGCGCCGCCACGCGTTCGCCGTCGTAGCTGAGGTCGTGCGTGGGTCGCTGGTTGAGAATCGAGAAGCCGTGGCCGTGCGCGACGAACGCCCGCACCGTCTCGTAGTTGAGCGAACGGTGCCTGATCTCGGGCTGCAGCCCTGCTCCGGCCAGAATGCCGAGGAAGTACTCGCGGCTGTGCGGGAGGTCGAGCAGGATCATCGGCTCTCGCGAGAGTTCGCGCAGGAACACCTGCGGGGAGGCGGCCAGCGGATGGCCGGCTGGCAGGATGACGTGCGGGGGAGCGTCGGACAGCACGGCGGTGCGGATGTCGTTGCCGAAGCCGAAGTCGTAGCCGATCAGCAGCTCCACCCTGCCGCTGCGCAGTGCCGCCCGCGCGCCGTCTGTGTCGAGCTCGTCCACCTCGATGTCGAGGTAGGGATGCTCCGACCGCACCCTGCTGACGATCGCGGGGAGGATGAAGGGCGCGAGCGTGACGAAGCAGCCGATGCGGATGGTTCCTCGCACCTGGTTGTCGATGCCGCGCGCGGTGTCGAGCGCCTCCTCCAGATTGAGCAGGAGGGCGCGTGCGTCGCCGAGGAACTGCTGCCCGGACGGCGTGAGTGTCAGGCCGCGGGAGCGTTGGCGGATGAACAGCTGCGCTCCGACCTGATGCTCCAGCTGCGCGATGGCCGATGAGACGGCCGACTGGGCGACGAAGAGCTCCTCTGCGGCGCGGGTCATCGAGAGATGCGTAGCCGCCTCGATGAAGTACCGCAGCTGCGCCAGCGTGACGTCAGGCTTCTTGCTCATCCGCGACCTCCGGTTACGACGATGTTTCCGCTCTGTTTCCCCCGGCCCTGTATCTGCCGAAGTGATGCAGTGGTTCAGGCAACCTTAGTTGATTGATGCGAAAAAGCAGCAGAAGCTCTATGCCAAGCCACTGACGAGGAGCACGCCCATGAGCACTGAGGTCCACAGCGACGCCCTCGGCGTCGAGACCCGCACCATCGACTACATTCCCGAGGACGAACGGCACGGCAAGGCACGCAACCTGTTCACGATCTGGTTCGGCGGCAACATCATGATGCTGTCGATCGCGACCGGACTGCTCGCGACAGCCGTGTACGGCCTCCCGATCTGGGCCGCTATCGTCGCGCTCGTCGTCGGCAACCTCGTCGGCGGTGTCGTGATGGCGCTGCACGCGGCGCAGGGGCCGCAGATCGGCGTGCCCCAGATGCTGCAGACGAGAGCGCAGTTCGGCTCGTACGGCAGCCTCCTCGTCGTGGTGATCGTGGTCGGGATGTACGTGGCGTTCTTCGCCTCCAATGTGATCCTGGGAGGCCAGGCGCTCGACTCGCTGACCCACCTCGGCTCCTTCTGGTCGACAGTGCTCGTCGGCCTGATCAGCGTCTTCGGCGCGGTCTTCGGCTACCGCCTCCTGCACGTCTTCGGCACCGTCATGAGCATCGTTGCCGGCCTCACCATCGCGCTGGTCTTCGTCTACATCTTCGCGGCGGGAACGCTGCCGGCCGGCGCACTGAATTACGGCTCGGTGACCGCCACCGGGATCATGGGCACCATCTCGGTCGCTGCGCTCTGGCAGATCGCATACGCGCCGTACGTTTCGGACTACACCAGGTACATGCCCAAGGACACGGGCGTGCGCGCCGCGTTCTGGGCGACATTCGCGGGCTGCGTCCTCGGCTCCGTCATCCCGATGGTGCTCGGCTCGATCGTGGGAGCCGCCTTCCCGAAGGACGATGTCGCCACGGGGCTGAGCGCTCTCATCCCGGGGATCGCCGGACTGGCGCTGCTCGTCTTCGGCGTCGGCATCAGCGTCAGCAACGGCATGAATCTCTATTGCGGAAGTCTCGCGATCATCACGATCGGGCAGACCCTGTTCCCGAAGTGGATTCCGCGGGCCTTCTCTCGCGGTGCCATCGCGGTCATCCTCTTCCTGATCGCGCTCGTGCTCGGGTTCGCGTTCTCGGCCAACTTCCTGGTGAACCTGTCCAACTTGATGATCCTGCTGCTGTGCGTGCTGATCCCGTGGACAGCGGTCAACCTGGTCGACTACTACGCGGTCAAGCACGGCAAGTACGACATCGCATCGCTGTTCCGTCAGGATGGCGGCATCTATGGGCGCATCAATCGCAATGCTGTGCTCTGCTACGTGCTCGGCATCCTCGTGCAGCTGCCGTTCCTCAGCACGGCCTTCTACACCGGCCCGGTCGCCACCGCCCTCGGCGGCGTCGACATCTCCTGGATCGTCGGTCTGGCTGTGATCTGCCCGCTCTACTATGCGCTCATGAAGTGGGCGCCGTCGAAGCCGCCCGTGCCGACCATCCAGGCTCCGGCCGCCACCCCCGTCTCCACCATCGGAACCGCAGGAGCAGAATGACCGACAACCCAGCACAGCCCGCCGCCGCCGAGTACGACTATGTCGTGGTCGGCGGCGGCACTGCGGGCGGCATCGTCGCCGCGCGCCTCTCCGAGAACCCCGACGTCACGGTCTGCCTCCTGGAGTGGGGGCCGAGCGATCGCGGCGAGGGCCGCGCCCGGGAGATCCGGCGCTGGGAGGAGATGATCGGAAGCGAGTACGACCTCGACTATCCGAGCGTGCCGCAGGAGCGCGGCAACTCCCACATCCGCCAGTCCAGGATGCGCATCCTCGGCGGCTGCTCGACGGCCAACACCATGATCGCCTGGCGCCCGCCGGCCTCCGATCTGGACGAGTGGGTGCAGGCCGGCGCCGCCGGATGGGGCCCGGCGAGCTTCCATCCGTTCTTCGATCGGCTGCGAATCCCGATCCACCCGGTGGGCGAGGCGGACAGGAACCCGTTCGTCGCCGATGTCGTCGCCGCTGCGGCCACGGCGCTCGGCCTCCCCGTGCAGGAGCGGTGGAACGACGGACGCACCGACACATTGGCGCGGGGCGCAGGCTTCTTCGAGGTCGGTTACGACCCGCAGACCAATGTGCGCGGGTCGAGCTCGATCCACTACCTCCACGACATGATGGATGCACGGGAGTCGTTGGACGTGATCACGGGAGCCCGCGCTGAGCGGGTTGTCGTCGAGGACGGCCGCGCGGTGTCCGTGCGCTTCCGCGACGCCGATGGCGCGACGCACGAGGTGCGAGCCCGCCGGGAGATCGTGATGGCCTGCGGGGCGATCGACACCCCGCGGCTGCTGCTGCACTCAGGAATCGGGCCGTCTTCGGTGCTCGCCGCTGCCGGCGTCGAACAGGTGCACGAGCTCGCCGGGGTGGGGGAGAACCTCCAGGATCATGCCGAAGGCCTCGTGGTGTGGGAGGCCGTGTCGGCGCCGCCCGCCGTCTCGGCCTCCGGCTGGGACGCCGGGGCGATGGTCGGTGTCGACGGGGACCCTGCCAGGCCGGATGTGCTCATGCACTTCCCCGTCGATCCGGTCGTCGACCACCCGCGGGCGCGCGGGGTCGTGTTTCCGGAGACGATCGTGGCGATCGCCCCGAACGTCGCGAAGCCGCACAGCCGCGGTCGCGTCACCATCGCCTCCGCCGACCCGGACGAGCCTCCTGTCATCGACTACCGCTACTTCACCGACGCGTCCGGTCACGACGAGCGCATGCTCGTCGCCGGCGTACGCCTGGCGCGACGTATCGCCGAGGAGGAGCCGATGCGGCACCACCTGGTGCGCGAAGTCTTTCCCGGGCCGGAGGTGCAGAGCGACGAGGAGCTGTCGGCCGTGCAGCGCGACATCCACCAGACCGTCTACCACGTGAGCGGCACGTGCCGGATGGGCGCTTCGGACGACGAGGGCGCCGTGGTCGACCCCGAACTGCGTGTGCGCGGAGTCCGCGGTCTGCGCATCGCTGACGCATCCGTTTTCCCGACGCTGACCTCCGTGAACCCGGTCATCACGGTGATGATGGTGGCGGAGCGGGCGGCGGAGCTGATAGCGGTCAGCCAAGCCGCACGCTGACGCAGCACCCGACGACGGAGGAGATCCCGGCGCGCGCCGTGGATCTCCTCCGTTCGCGGTGGTGTCGGAGCGACCGCGTCAGTCTCTGACCGGCTCCAGCAGCGCTTCCGTTGCAGGCTCCGCACGGCGGTCGCGTGCCCGCTGCCAGTAGTAGCCGACCAGCGCCATGACGACGATGACGATCAGGGTGCCGACGGTGAAGCCCTCGAAGGTCGGCCGGTCGACGCCCCAGGTGTCGATGAAGTCGTACTTCAGTCCGAACACCGACTCCAGGGTGCCGGGGAAGACCGCGACCCACGAGCCGAGGACGACCCAGGCGTAGATGATCACCACGGCGATCCACAGCCCGGCACGGCCTCCGGGGACGCGGAACGGCCGCTCGACGTCCGGGTATCTGCGGCGCAGGCGAACGATCGACGGGAAAATCACCAGATAGGACAGCAGCAGTGTCGAGATGGCGACCGTGAGCACGACGGTGAACACGGCCGCCGTGCTGCCCTTGAGCAGCATGGTCGCCGCGATGCAGAACACCGTGGCGACGATGCCGGAGAGGAGATTCATGCGCACCGGGGTGCCGAACCGCTTCGAGAAGACGCCGAAATAGCGGAAGAACGCCCCATCGGCGCCTGCCGCCGCCTGCACGCGGTCGGAGGCGATCATCCACGCGCTGGCCTGCGTCAGCACGACGAACACGAACAGCAGGCCCGCGATCAACATGACAGGACCGGAGGCCAGACCGTAGACGGAGAAGACCTCCTTGAACGCCTCCAAGAAGCCGCTCGCGCCCTGCACCTTGCTGGCGGGCAGCACCGCCAGGATGGCGAAGATCGGGACGAGATAGCAGAGGATCGAGATGATGCCGGAGGTGGCGATCGCTTTCGGCACATCGCGCTGCGGGTCGCGCATCTCCTCGGCGGCGCCGTTGGGCGCCTCGAAGCCGACGACCGCGAACAGGATGACCGGCGTGACCGCGAGGAATCCGCCCAGTGTCGGGGAGAAGTCGCCGGCGGCATAACCGTGGATGCCGTTCTGGAACGCATAGACGACCACCGTGACGACGAAGATCACCAGGAGGGCGACCTTCACGATCGCGCCTGCGGCCACGATGTGCTTGCCGTACTTGAGGCCGATGATCGCGGTGCCGATGGCCAGCCAGATGAAGATCAATTTGAACGCGATGTCGCCTGCGCTTCCTTCCGGCAGCGGTGCGATGTACGCGCTCCAGGTGGCGGCGGAGATGAACACCAGCGATCCGCCCATCCAGAGCGGGTTCGTGATCCAGTAGAACAGGGTCGCGATCGCCGCCGTCAGCTTGCCGAACGCGAGCCGCACCCAGACGAAGGGGCCGCCCTCGTCGTGGAAGGTGCTGCCGAGTTCGGCGATGACGAGCGCGTACGGGAACAGGAACGTGATGCCGATGATCACGGTCCAGGTGAACGCCTCGGCGCCGCCCCCCGCCGCGATCTGCGCGACGGTGTCGATGGCGATGATCGCACTGATCGACAGGAACACGATGTCGAGACGGCCGAGTGTCTTATGGAAGTGCTGGGCTCGGAGGTTCGAGGTCTCGAGCTTCGCGTCGTTCCTGGCTGGTGAACTCATCGGTGGGACTCCTTCGTCCTTCATTCTCGGGGATTGCCGGGTTTTACGCAGTTGGGGGTGGATGCGCCGTGCAACTGCCCGGTCATCGTGGAACTCCTAGTCGTGCTGGAACCACGTGGTCTTGAGGCCGACATAGTTGTCGATGGCGTGGCGGGAGAGGTCGCGGCCGAAGCCGGACTGCTTGAACCCGCCGAACGGGGTGGTGGAGCCGAGCGCATCCACGGTGTTCACCGAGACCGTACCGGCGACCAGCCGCTCGGACACTCTGTGCGCGCGGGACAGGCTGGAGGTCCAGACCGAGGCGGCGAGGCCGTAGTCCGTCGCGTTCGCGGCGTGCACGGCGTCGCCCTCGTCATCGAACGCCTGCACGACGACGAGCGGTCCGAAGATCTCGTCGCGGTGCAACGGATGCGACAATGGCAGGCCTGTGACGATGGCCGGGTCGATGAACGCGGACGATCCACCGCGCTGGATCCGTTCGCCGCCGATCAGCTCGCCATCGCGCGCCGCAGCGGCGATCGCTTCGGCGACGGTGTCGGCGTGCGACTCGGAGACGAGTGCGCCGTTGCCGCTGGCCGGGTCGAGCGGGTCGCCGGAACGGTACGCCTGCGCGGCTGTGGTGAGGAGGCCGACGAACTCGTCGTAGACGGGGCGTTCGACGAAGATACGGGAGTTGGCCGAGCAGACCTCGCCCTGGTTGTAGAACGCGCCGAATGCTGCCTGTTCCGCCGCACGCGACAGATCCTCCGCGTCGGCGAAGATCAGGTTGGAGCTCTTGCCGCCGGCCTCCAGGCTGAGCCGCTTCAGGTTCGACTCGCCGGCGTACGTCATCAACCTCTTGGCGACGGCCGTCGATCCCGTGAAGGTGAGGGCGTCCACGTGCGGGTGCAGTCCGAGGGCGCGCCCGATCACGGCGCCTGGCCCGGGGACGACGTTGAGCACGCCGGCCGGCAGGCCGGCCTCCAGGGCGAGTTCGCCGAGGCGGAGGGCGCTGAGGCTCGTGGTCTCGGCGGGCTTCAGCACCACGCTATTGCCCGCCACCAATGCCGGGGCGAGCTTCCAGGCGGCGATGTCGAGGGGGTAGTTCCACGGCACGATCGCTGCGACGACGCCGAGTGCGACCCTGCTGACGATCGCTGTGGAGCCGGGGGGAGTGGCGGGGACCTCGTCGGTCAGCTTGTCGGCCAGCTCGCCGTACCAGCGGAACGTCGCAGCGGTTCCCGGTACGTCGACCGCGCTGGTCTGTGAGAGCGGCTTGCCCATGTCGAGCGATTCGAGCAGTGCGAGCTCATCGGCGTCGCGCTCGATGAGATCGGCGAGACGTCGGAGGACGAGACCGCGCTCTGCGGCTCCGAGGGCGCTCCACGATCCGCTCTCGTATGCGGCGCGCGCCGCTGCGACCGCTCTGTCGATGTCGGCGCTGCCGCCCTGGGCGATGTCTGCGATGGCGGAGCCCGTCGCCGGGTTGATCGTGACGAAGGTGTCGCCGGAGGCCGCGTGGACCCTGTCGCCGTCGATGAGTGCCCTGCCGTCGACGCGGGCGGTTGTTTCGATCGTCATGCCGGAAGAGTACGCACGAGTGGCACATCGAAACGAGCGCCGAAAACCGCTGAACTGCATCAATTGAAGCGATGTGGTGTGAGCATCCGGGTCGAAAACTCTTTGGCGAGGTAGTTAATCGACGCGCGCGACCCGCGCACAAGGCATCACTTCTATTGATCCAATTCGGCGATTCTCATTGTTTTTAGATTCGACCGCTCCTGCTGACAATGGCTGGACCGCTCAACGATCAGCGAAGGAGATCAGCATGTCGAGCCAGGAGATCCAGGAGATCGAGGTCGTCGTCGTCGGCGGTGGCCAGGCCGGTGTGGCGATGAGCGATCATCTGACCGACCGCGCATCCCGCACCTCGTCCTCGAGAAGGGCCGGATCGCCGAAGGCTGGCGAACAGGGCGCTGGGATTCGCTCGTCGCCAACGGCCCGGCGTGGCACGACCGCTTCCCCAAGCTGGAGTTCGAGACGGTCGGCGCCGACGAGTTCGCACCGAAAGACGACGTCGCCGACTACTTCGTCGCGTACACGAAACTCATCGACGCGCCCATCCGCACCGGTGTGGAGGTCACCCGCGTCGTCCGAAACGCCGACCGGCCGGGGTTCACCGTCGAAACCTCAGACGGTGCGTTCCAGGCGCGCTACGTCGTCGCGGCCACCGGGCCGTTCCAAGTCCCCGTCATCCCCGCGGTCATCCCAGACGGCTCGTGGCCCACCCAGCTGCACTCCAGTGACTACCGCAATCCTGCGCAATTGCCGCAGGGTGGCGTGCTGGTCGTCGGCGCCGGCTCGTCCGGCGTGCAGATCGCCGACGAGCTGCGCCGCTCGGGCCGCGAGGTCTACCTGTCGGTCGGCCCGCACGACCGGCCGCCGCGTCGTTACCGGGGCCGCGACTTTCGTCTGGTGGCTCGGTGTGCTCGGCAAGTGGGACCTGTCGACCCCTCCCCAGGGTGCCGAGCATGTCACCATCGCCGTGAGCGGTGCGGACGGCGGCCACACGGTCGACTTCCGCGAGCTCGCCGCCGGCGGGATCACCCTGGTCGGCCGGACCACCGCGTACAGCGACGGGCGGATGCGGTTCGCACCAGACGTCGCCCGCAACGTCGCCGCTGGCGACGACAACCTCTTCGCCCTCCTCGACGAGGCGGACGCCTACGTCGCCCGCAACGGCCTCGACCTCCCCGAGGAGCCTGAGGCGCGCCTGGTGGGCGCCGATCCGGCGAGCCTGACCGACCCGATCCTCGAACTCGACCTCCAGGCGGCCGGGATCACCACGATCGTGTGGGCGACGGGCTTCCGCACCGACTACAGCTGGCTGCAGGTGGATGCGTTCGACGAGAACGGCAGGCCGGTGCACCAGCGCGGCGTCTCAACCGAGCCTGGCGTCTACTTCCTCGGCCTGCCCTGGCAGTCGCGCCGCGGCTCCAGCTTCATCTGGGGTGTCTGGCACGACGCCGGCCACATCGCCGACCAGATCCAGATTCAGCGGGGCTATCTCGCGTACGACCAGCAGGCCGCGCTCGCGGCAGAAGGAGCAGTTGTCTGATGCCGACGCACACCAGGATCCGGCCGTTCAACACCAAAGAGACATACCCGGAGCAGAACCTCGACAACGATCTCTGCCAGGCCGTCGTCGCGAACGGGTCGTCTACCTGCGCGGCCAGATCGGCCAGGACCTGGAGACCCGTGAGTCCGTCGGCATCGGCGACGTGGAGGCGCAGGCTGAGAAGGCGATGGCGAACATCGCGATGCTGCTGGAGGAGGCGGGTTCGAACGTCGAGGACATCGTCAAGGTCGTGATCTACCTCGTCGACCCGCGGTATCGCGAGACGGTCTACCGCGTCGTCGGCCGCTGGCTGAAAGGCGTCTTCCCCGTCTCCACAGGCATCGTCGTCTCGGCGCTCGCCCGGCCGGAGTGGCTGGTGGAGATCGACGCGACAGCTGTCATCAGCACGGACGCGGCGGGGGAGGGGCGACGATGACCTTCTCCATCCTCGCCGTCGACGACACCGGCGCCATCGGCTCTGCCATCTGCTCCTCATCGCCGGCAGTCGCCGCGCGCTGCGTCAACCTCGCGGAGGGTATCGGCGGGGGCACTCGCAGAACGTCACCGATCCCCGGCTCGGTCCGCAGCTCCTCGCCGGGTTGCGCGACGGACGGCCGGTGGCGGAGGTGCTTGCGTGGGTCGTGGACTCCACGCCGGACATCGACTACCGGCAGCTGTTGGTGATCGACCGCGCAGGCCGCTCCGCCATCCACTCGGGGTCGCATGTGCTCGGCGAGCACGGCCACGCGCAGTCGGCGCACGCCGTCGCGGCGGGCAACCTGCTCGCCAGGGCAGACCTCCCGCAGCTCATGGTGGACGCGTTCGAGGCGGCGGATGGCGACCTGGAGGTGAGACTGCTGTCCGCATTGAAGGCCGCCGTCGCCGCCGGAGGCGAGGAGGGGCCCGTCCGCTCGGCCGGCGTCGCGGTCGTGCGCGACGCCGGCTGGCGGGTCACCGACCTCCGCGTCGACTGGGCCGACCATCCCGTCGAGCTGCTGGACGAGATCCTCGTCGAGACTTGGCTGCCGCAGCGCGACGCGTACGTGGCACGCGGGCTCACCCCTGCCGGGGCGCCGAGCTACGGTGTGCGGGGCGATGAGTGAGGCGGCGCTGAAGCGGCGCGTGCGCGAGCAGGTCGACGCGGAGCTGCCGCGCTTGATCGCCCTCTCCGAGGCGCTTCACGCCGACCCGGAGACCGCCTGGAACGAGCACCGCGCCAGCGCCCGACTCTGCGATGAGCTCGAATCCCGTGGTTTCGCGGTGACGCCCGCCTATCTCGGGCTGGAGACCGCGTTCCTCGCGACGGCTGGCACCGGTGCGGTGCGCATCGGAATCTGCGCCGAGTACGACGCGCTCCCCGGGCTCGGTCACGCCTGCGGTCACAACCTCATCGCCGCCATCGCCGTCGGCGTCGCCGCCGCGCTCGCGCCGCTCGCCGACGAGCTCGGTATCACGGTTGAGGTGTACGGCACCCCGGCCGAAGAGGGCGGTGGCGGAAAGATCGAGCTGCTCGACCGCGGAGCCTTCGCCGGCCTCGACCTGGCCGTCATGGCGCATCCGGGGCCGGTGGACGTCGCGGAGGCGCGGCCATTCGCCGTTGCACACTCGCACGTGCAGTACGACGGCAAAGCGGCCCACGCCGGCGCGTACCCGGAGCAGGGCGTCAACGCCAACGACGCGTTCGTCGTGGCGCAGGTCGCCATCGGCCTCCTGCGCCAGCAGCTGCCGCACTCGGCGCGCGTCCACGGCATCCAGACCGTCGGCGGCCAGGCGCCCAACGCCATTCCGAACCGCACGGAGGGCCGCTGGTACGTGCGCGCCGAGACCCTGGCGGAACTGGAGCACATCGAGCAGAGGGTGAACCGCTGCTTCGAAGCGGGCGCGCTCGCCTCGGGGACCACGCTCACCAACACGCCGGAGAGCAAACGGTACTCCGAGTTCCGCACCGACGAGCGGGCGCTCGGCCACTACCGCGGCGAACGCCACCGCGCTGGGGAGGGTGTTCGACACCTCTGGCACCGGGACGATGAACCGGGCGTCGACCGATATGGGCAATGTCTCGCAGATCGTCCCGGCCATCCACCCGTATGTCGGCGTCGGCAGCCTGCCCGCGACCAACCACCAGCCGGAGTTCGCCGCGGCATGCGTCGGGCCGGTGGCGGAGAAAGCGCTGCGGGATGCCGCCGTGGCGCTCGCACAGACCGTGGTGGACGTCGTGCGGGCGGCGTCCTGAGCGCCACCCGCACCACGTGCGACGTGCTCGGACCCGCTCAGCTGGTCCAGGTGCGAAGGGTGGACGCAGCGGGGGAGGCCGTGTCGGCGAGCCACGGGGCGACCGCGGTGGCGAAGGACCGCCTGGCTTGGCTGGGATCGTCGTCGACGGACTCGGGCCGCCCAGATGACCTGTTCTCCCGGCGTAGACGGAGTCGAGCAGGCGCACCAGTGGCTCGAGTGGGGTTCCGGAGACGAGATCACCGTCGGTCCACGGCCTGCGGCCAGCGCGGTTCGGGTGCGG
>NZ_JAIHLP010000001.1 GCF_020009625.1 Leifsonia poae | reverse complement strand
CGGCGGCGGGATCGGGATGATGAACGACTTCCGGTGGTTGAGGGGCAGCACCACCGCGGCATGACGGCTCACGACGGCACCACCTGAATGGCGCCGTTGCCGCCACCGAGCCGCCGCCGCAGTTGCTCGACACCCTTGAGCGTCACCCGCACCTGAGGCGGGTCAACTACGCGCGCTCCGGTGCCCGGTGGTAGTGGAACTGCGGCTTGATCGAGAGGAACCCCTTCTCCACCCGGTCTGCTTTCGCCTGCCATGCCGCGCCAGCACGGAAAGTCCAACCAATGTCCGCCAGCCGGGAAAACAACCGCTGCGGACCCATGTTCGAGATGCCTGCGTGGGCGAGCATCTTCGCCGCCTCACCGACCGAGTAGTCACCCTCAGCCGAAGCGATCGCATCCCACGCGATCGCACGCGGCGTGAGCTCGGCGTTCTGCTGCGCGAGTTCGACGTTCTGCTCTTCACGCTGCACCAACGCTTTCAGCGCGGACAGGTAGTCGGTGGGGAGCGCGAGATCGTCGGCCGGGTGACCGTACGATCCAGTTCTCCTGATCTCGGGAAGAACCGTGCCTGTGAGCCAATGGCGGAATCTGACCGCTTCCGGCTTGTCCGATCTGATGACCGCTTCGTACATGCCCGACTCGTTGACGATGGTCACGTTCGGGTTGCCGCGATTACCCTCTGTCAGGCGGAGGGTATCCGTTGTGGTCGGGTCGAGCCTCGCCGCGACGTTGGACGGATTCGAGATCCCGAGGTAGTTGCACAGGTCAGCAAGTACGAACCATGTCTCACCGTTGATGGTGAGGGTGCGTACTTCCACCCCCTCGAACGCGAACGGGACAATGTCGGCGCTCATGCGGACACCCGCTCGTGCTGCGCGTCGTGCTGTTCCCAATCGATGGGCTCGCGACCCTCGCGCCTAGCCCACGCGTTGACCGAATAGCGCTTCCACGATTCGATGACTTTCTCCTCCGCCTCCTCATACCAGGCTTTGGACACATCCCACGAAGACTGGGCCGAACGGAGCCTGGCCGTCTTCTCTTCCTCCGCGAGCGCGACGGTCGCTTTGATTTCGCCGTCCTCGGTGAGGTCGAACTCCGCCGACGCGCGAAGTGCTTCGAGAAGCGCGAGGAATGCGTGGCCCACCGCGATGTCACGCATGAGGAACTGCGAGTCAGCCTTGATGAATTCGTGCGGCGCAACGGTGTAGTCGTCGAGGTCGGCGAAGGTGCTCGGCCGACCTCCCGACGTCTTGGGTACAATTGCTTCGG
Source organism: Leifsonia poae (assembly GCF_020009625.1). NCBI lineage: Bacteria > Bacillati > Actinomycetota > Actinomycetes > Micrococcales > Microbacteriaceae > Leifsonia > Leifsonia poae. Next base: position 96,654 of record NZ_JAIHLP010000001.1, on the reverse strand, counting down.
GCATTACTGGTGCCTTTCTCTTGATTCGCCTCGGTTGCCCCCGAGGCGTTTCCTTTTGTTCGCCTAAGCCGCACGACGTCCGTGCGCCATGTCGTGGTCCAGCTCGGACTGGACGTACCGGACGAGCCGGCCAATTCGGTGGAAGCGCAGCGGGCTCGATCCCGCCTCCTTGGCTTCCTTTTGCCGCCACGCACGCAAGGTGTTGACGGGGATATTGCAGTGCTCGGATGCCTCAAACTCGGTCATCCAAACCACTCCCCCGCTCATGCGGAGTACCTGTTCACGAAGTACGCCTGCCCCTTGCCCGTGACCTTCGGGGTCTTGTTCACGGTCACGTGACCATCGGAGTGGGTTACAGCGGTCTCCTTGATCTCGAACAGGCCGAGTTCCATCGCACGCTGCGTCGGCATGTTCCAGTCGGAGCCTGCTCGACGGATCAGGTATCCGTCCTCGCGGAGCCGTTCGAACAGTCGGTTCTGACCGAGTTCGATGCCGTTGCCGCGAAGCACTTTCGCCAACTCGCCGACAAGGACTGTGGTCTTGGACGTTGCGACCGCATCTGCGAATAGCACCTTCGGTGCGTCAAGCGCTGCCTTGGCTTCGAGGGCCTCGTTGGCTTCGATCTGGGAAGCCAGTTCGCGGAGTGCTTCGGCCCGCGTCTGCGGAAGCGCCATCCCGTGGCGTGCGAGCTCATAGAATGCCTTCACCAGCGCCTTCTTGAAGGCCTTTACGGGGCCAATGTTCCGCATGAACGTCATAAGAAGCGTCGCCTGGGACTCGGATAGTAGCGCTATCCGCGTCCCCTTCGCGAAACCGCCTTGTGGAAGACGCGCACCCTCTCGGATTTCAAATCGGAGTGGGCCGAAATCCTCGAAATCGGCTCGGTTGCCGTCGATCGTGCGGAGCACGGAGGCGTGCTCTATGCCCGTCCCGTCCGCGATGATCTGCGAGGTGGTGGTTAGCTCACCGTCGTTCATGGCGACGAGACTGGTGCCGGCTGTCATTGCTGTTCCTCTCTTTTCTAGGCGCGACAAATAGCGCCCCTGATGGGCGTCCGCGCGCTCAGCGGCTAGGCGAATACGGGTGGCGTGAACTGTTTTGGGGCCACGCCGAGCGCATCGGCGAGCATCAGTAGTTCCGTGAAGCTGAACTCGGACTTCGCAGCCAATTTGCGGTTGAGGGTCGGATATGGAATGCCCGTCTCATCAGAGACGGAACGCTTGGAACGCCCCGCATCGGCAATTGCGTCTCGCACTGCCCTGGCGCTCCACTCGATGACCGGATTGTTCATATGAGCAATCTAATTACTCATCGCGGCAAGTGTCAAGTTCAATCGTTTATCGCTTTGAACACTTGAATTGTCCAAAATGAGTGATAGTGTGTCGATATGAACATCCGACAGAGGGCCGAGATTTTCACGCGATTTGTGGGGCTCGAGTTGAAGGGGAAGATCACAGCCATGGGCTTTACAGCCTCGGCCGTAGCCGAAGCGATCAATCGCTCTCCCGCCGCTTTCAACCGGTGGCTCAACGGGAAGACCGAGATTCCGCTTTCCGTCGTCTGTGAGGCGTGCGAAGTAATCGACATTGATCCGCAGGTGATAGTCGAAACCGCATATAGCCGCCTCGCTGTCGAACTAGGCGAACGCGACGGGTCAACCTACCCCGAAGATGACCGCCTTCCCATGATTCCACCCGCCTCTGGAAGGGCGGTTCCAAAGCTCACGCCGATCCTGGATGTCGCACCCTCCCCCGATACTGAGAGTTCTCTCACGGATGACGATCTCATCGGTGAGGATTGGGATGTGACACACGAGGACGTGACCAAAAAGGACGTCGACCTGGTGGCGAAGAAAGGGCGAAAGAAGGCCGACCAGCCTCACGCGGAGTAGATGGAGGATGCGGTGAAGGTTTTGCTCCGGAGGGCGGCGGAGATGGGGGTCAGGGTGCACGGAGTCCATCTCGACGATGGCGGCCTGGGGTACTACTCCCCAGCGAGGGGCGCATCTACTTCGACCTGTCGCTCACCCCCGACGAGCGCCGCTGCACGATCGCCCACGAACTCGGCACGCCCACCACGGCCACACCTGCGACTCGCTCACCGCCGAACGCCAGGCCGATACGTTCGCTGCGGAGCTCTTGATCGACCCGGCCGAGTACGCCGCCCTCGAACAGGTCAGCACTGACCGGTTCTACATCGCCGACGAGCTCGGCATCACCATCGACTTGCTCGACCACTACCGGACGCATTGCCTGCAACGGCTCGGCGCCCGCACGTACAGCACGCGCCCACTTGGACGATTTACGAACACGCTCGCGCGAGCGCTCTCCTGAGAGGATTCGGTATGGCTAGACCACCACTGGTACTCGAGACGTGGGGATCGATTCGGCGAACCACGATCGACGGCCAACCGATCGCATACGCGTATTTCCGCGACGCAAGCGGGAGGCGTCGACAGATGCAGCGCAACGGAAGAACCGAAGCGAATGCGGAGCAGAACCTCATCAAGGCGCTCAAATCTAAGCTCGCGGAGGGGACCGACGCTGACCTCCTCTCCCCCACTTCGTCGGTTAGCGAGCTCGCTGATAAGTGGCTTGAAGAACTGCGACTCAAGAAGACCGTCGCAGGGACATTCAACACGTACAGGAACTCGATTCAGTCGAGAATCAAGCCGGGAATCGGAAGCTTGCGGCTGAACGAGGCATCAGTGCCTCGGGTTGATCGATTCATCAAGTCCATGCTCGCTACGCCGGCAATCGCCCGGACCGCGCGGACGGTCATGCTTCAGATGTTTGCCCTGGCCGTGAGGCAAGGAGCGATCGGCAAGAACCCCGTGACAGAGACGATGCCCGTGCCGGCGGTCAAGAATGTTGTCAAGGTCATCGCCATCAATCACATCCACCGGATGCGAGAGCTTTTCGCGGCGTACGACGAAACCCACACATCGGAACTGTCTGAGATATCGATGCTCATCATGTCCACCGGAGCGAGGACCGGCGAAGGCTTGGCGCCACGATGGGAGCAAGATGTTGCCCTGGATCGAGGGCTGTTGCGAATCTGCGGCACGCTCTCCACCGACCCGGATACCGGCAAGCTCTTCCGCCAAGATCACCCCAAATCGGAGGCTGGACAGCGCGGACTGATGCTCCCGGCAACAGCAGTTCAGATGCTCACCGAGCGTCGTATCAACGCTCACTTTGAGATGGTCTTCCCGTCAAGCACTGGGACGTACCGATGGCCGGCGAATACACGTCGGCATTGGCGCGAGGCTCTGAAAGGGTCCCCGTACGTCGGCAAGACTCCCCGGGATTTCCGCAAGGCAATTGCCACCCATCTGGACCAGACCCTGGGCATTAAGGCGGCTCAATCGCAGCTGGGGCACGAGTCCGAAGAGATCACGACGACGTACTACTTGGAGCGGGCTGAACAGGTCTCAGACTTCGCAGAAGTCATTGAGACGATGTTTCAAAGTAATGGGTAAATACTGGATTCGCGATTCGCCTCGACTCGGTAGCCAACGAAAAAGGCCCGGAATCCGCTAGATTCCGGGCCTTGATTGTGCACCCCCCGGGACTTGAACCCGGAACCCACTGTTCCAGAGCCGCGCTAACGCGGAGTGGCATCGATTCATGTCTAGTAGTGAATTACCGGGGATGAACTCCCCCACCACTCTCCCAATTGGTGACTACTGGTGAGGATTTGTGACCCAAAGTACCGAGTAAATACTGGATCGTGATGAATCCACGCTTGGTGACAGGCATGTCGCTGTCGGCGTCCCGTCGTAGACTCGTCCCCGCAGCGGGCCGGTGCTGCTCCCCACCCCTTGGAGAGGAGTATCCGTCGTGCCCGCAGAGTGGAGACCGTCCAGCGAAGCCACCCCGGTTGAGTGGGCGATGACAGCGGTCGGTGGTCTGCAACCGTATGCGATCATCCGCCGTCTCGTCGTCGGTGACGGGAAGACCCGCGAGGAATGGTTCCGAGTCGTGACCGCCGCGCCGCGATCCGAGGACCGGGTACTCATCGGGTATTGGCGCACCCTCGATGATGCTGCGTCCGCTGCGCGTGACTTCAGTATCGCCCTCGCGGATTGGCAGCGGCATATCGCTGGCACGGGCCGACAGGACACGACACCGGAACCTGCGCCAGCCGAGCTGCTGCGCTTCTACCGGGCCCAGAAGAGGGCGTAGAACCACGAAAAAGCCCCGGCCCTGCTACTCCGAAGAGCGGCAAGGCCAGGGCTCTTGTCATTGACAAGTTTTATGATAGTATTGTCATCGACAACTAAATAGAGAGGAGGTACCCCCGATCGACAAGCGAATCAAACCGCTTATCGAATCGCTGGAAGAACAGGGTTGGCGGATCGTCCCCACCAAAAAGGGATGGATGTGTTATCCACCGAACAAAACCCTGACGGCCGTTCTGATTCATGGAACACCGTCCGACCACAGATGGTATGCAAATACCCTCTCGCTGCTGAGACAGCGCGGATACAACCAGTAAGCGGATGAGGTTGGGGGGAAAGTCACTTGACAGGGCGGCTTTCCCCTCAACCTAACACAACATCCCTTTGGGAGTACCCCTCAACTTCACCCATCAGAGAGGACAAAGCAATGACTAGTTGGCAGGCCAGTGTGTCGTTCGTGAGCGCAACTACGTTCACGGAAGATGCGGCCTTCGACACCATTGACGCGCTGACCAACCACGGGGCGGCGATGAGTGTTGAGCACGACCTCACCGGAGGAACTGTCGTCCTCTCGGTAGAGGCCGCGACGCCTCTCGACGCAGCCACGGAAGCATCCCGTCTCGTCACGACCACGGCCGAATCGACACTCGGTTCGATCAACGTGACCAGGCTGGAAGTACTTTCCGAAGCAGCAGTCGACGCAGAACTCGAACGGCCTCTGTTTCCGGAGGTTGTCGGCTATGCGGAGATTGCAGATATGGCTGGTGTCTCTCGTCAGCGTGCACGGCAGTTCGCTTCCATCAACGGATTCCCGAGTCCGGTCATTGAGACCGCTCAGGGCCCGTTGATGGGACGGCATGCTGTGGAGCGTTGGCTTGAAACCCGCAACACCAGTGGTGGACGCCCGAGAAAGGCAGCCGTCTAAGAACCGAACATCCCAACCTCATCCGCAATGAGAACTGACCCCCGGGGACTTACCCACCCTGGGGGTTTCTCTTTGGCAGGCAATGACGGTAGCTCACCGTATCGTTGGCGGTGTGAAGGTCAGGTTGCGGGTGCAGAGACAGGGTTCAGACCCGGTCGAGCTCGGTGACGAGATCGTGGTCGAATGTGCTGACTACGTCGCGGGCATCGCCGAAGCGAGACGACGAATCCCTGCCGGGTTCATCATCAACGCGATCCTCGTCGACTAGGGGCGCGGGACGCAGTCCCGGACGTTCGCGACCATGAGGCCGCGCGCGCCCAGGCCGAGCATCCTGTCGCGTTGGGCGGTGTTCGGGATGATGTGGTGGATGCACCGCGAAGCGCCGGCGGCCGTAACGCCTGCCGTGATTGTCGCGTCGGATGACTGGTAATCGAGGCCGACGTAGTCCCACTGCGCCTGCTTGGCCGTGAAGCTCGCCATGTCAGTGTCGAAGAAGTACCCCCAGGCGATGAGCCCGGTTGAGCTGGGCGAGCGTGTGCCCGCCCCGGACTGTTTCCAGATGATGCGGGCAGCCCCACCGTGCGCGTCGATCCATGCGCGCAACCGCACCTGATTCGCGTAGGTTTTGTCCTCGATCACGAGGATGACGCCCGGGTAGAGGGCGTCGACCTCGTCGAGGGTGAGCAACGGCTCCGACGGTTGGCCGGGCACATCCGTGAATGCGGCGGTCTGCGTGTAGGTACGGATCTGCGTGTCGGTGAGGGACACGATTGGGAGGGTGGTGCCGCCCGGGACACCGAGGACCATGCGGTCCAGGTAGGCGTCGTGGGAGCACCAGAACGTGCCTGGCGTGGTGCCGCCGTCGGGTGACGCGGACACGTGGACGCTCACTTCGAGCGCGTCGACCTGCCAGTACACGGCGGCCTCGCGGGCAGCGCGGGCGGAGAACTCAACCCAGTTGCGGGACCCGAACCGGTGCGCCCATCTGATCCACGAGGAGCTTGCGAGCATTTGGGAGACGGTCTGGTTTCTCGGAACGTAGCCGACCCCGGTGACGGGCTTCTCGGTCGCGCCGTCCCAGATGGTGACGGTCGCTGGGCGTTCGGTGGTACCGTCCCAGATCGACCAGGCGAACCCGGGGTCGGGCAGCGGGTTGAGGGCGAACCCCATGACCGCGGCGCCGGTGGCTGCACCTGTCCAGGTGACGGTCTGGCTGCCGGATGCGCCGGCGTCGACGGGCTTCGTCCACACCTTCAACGCGGTGCGGGTAACGGTCGTGTCGCCCGGGGTGGCAAGGTCGAGAACGCTCGTGACCGTGCCGTCGGTGACGGTCGCCGTCGCCGGGTTCGGGGAGGTGACCTGATTCGTTGCCGCGAGCACCAGCAACGAGTTGTTGCGGGCGACCGTGAACGACGGCATGACCCGGGCCAGGCCGGAGGTGGTGGACTTCGCCGGGAACCCGCCGATGGGCGCGGCAAGGTCGACGTACCGCACGACCTGGATGCCGCCGAGGATGCGAGCTGTTCCGGGGAAGGTGAACGTCCACGACGCTGGCAGCGCGGCGAGCACACCGGCGGTGTCGACCTTGAGGATGAACAGGCCGGTGCCGCGCTGGTCGGCGTCGTTGACCACGAACGGGGTGCCCTCGCGTGTCCACCCGGACGGGATGGTCCAGTCGGACGGCGGCTGGTTCGAGTTCGACGCCTCCACCATGAGGAGATCGCCGACCTGGATACCGGAGGGCCGCGCCAGCACGATGTTGTTCGCGCTGGTCGCTGCCGCCGTCGCACCAATGGTGACGATTGCGGGACGGATGCTCATGTCTACCCTCGCGCGATCAGGCCCGGAGGCGTACCACCTGGCACCGGATCAGACGGGCCGAGAAGAGTCACAGCGATGTTGGTCACGCTCCCCAGCCCGGCCGCCGCCTTCACGGCCGCCGCGGTCGACGCCGTGATGAGCGTGCGCCCGATCACGGTGGAGTCGGTGATCGCCGCCGCGGTGATGGTGCCGGCCGCGCCAGTCGGCCCCTGATCACCCGTGGGCCCCTTGTCCCCGGCCGGACCCTTGTCGCCCGTTGCACCCTTCGTACCGGCATCACCAACCGGGCCCCGACCACCGATCGGACCTTTGTCTCCGACCGGGCCAGCATCGCCCGTGGCACCCTTGGTACCGAGATCGCCGGTGGCACCCTTCGTTCCGATCGGTCCCTGGTCGCCGACTGGACCTTTGTCCCCGGGGAAACCTTGCGGGCCGCGGTCCCCATCCGGGCCCTTGTCACCGGTAGGACCCTTATCGCCCGGCCCACCCGGCCCGCCGCCCTCGATAGCGTCGACCTGCGCTTGCAGAGTCCGTAGAGCCACCCACCACGCATCCGTGGCCGGAGTCGGTGCGAGCGTGCTCGGGTTGACGGTGAAGTCGGTGAGGAGCTCGGTGAGAGTGGTGTCCGTGTTCGGGTACCCGGCCACGTAGGTCGTGCGGAACCCGCGCAGAGACGACGACACCACGACCGCGTTGCCGGGAGGCGTCTGCGGAACACTCGTGCTGGCGTTACCCGCCTCGTCGAGGGTGACCGTCCATGTGTCGGTCGAGGTCACACGCGTCTCGCCGACAGCGACCTGCGCGAACCGGAACATGAACCGATCACCCTCGGCCGGGGTGAGGCCGGCCTGGGCGAGATCGTCGGCGCCGATGGTCACCTGGGGCATGAGTCCTCCTCGTTCAAGTCGCTGGGTGGATTACGCGTTACCGGAAGCCAGCCGCCCAGCCGCGAACTGTTCGTCCGCGGACTTCTGCTCCGGCGTCTTGTCCGCATGCGCAGCGAGGACCGCGTCCGTGACCGACTGGGGAACAGTGGTGACCACGTACGAACCGTCAACATTCAGTGCCGCCTCGCGAGGTGCGGACCCGGCACCGAGCCCAGTCAGCCACGCGTTCACGCCCGGGATCGCCATGACCCGGGTGAGGACACCCTGGATCGCGACGAGAGCGGCGACGGTGGCGAGGAGCCACTGCACCGGCCACTGGTCGGCGAGGACACCCGCAATGACGACGAGAGTCGGGATCGCGGCGATGATGCCGGACAGGACGGTGCGGATGACGCGCTGGTTCGGGAACCAGATGGCGCCGGAGACGGCGGTGTGTTTACTCATGATTCTCCTTGCTGGGTGGGGTTGTCACGGAGGTGCTCGATTGCAGACCGCGGGTGGGTGTCGTCGAATTCACGGCGAAGGTTGGCAGTGTCTTTGCGCAGTTCGGCGTCGCTGGTGATCAGGGAACGTGTCGTCTCCTCGAGAATCCCGACCCGGTCGAACAGTCCCCTCACACCGAGCTCGATACGGTCGGTGGAGTCCTTGATCGACGACCCGTTGTTGTTGTGGGTCTCGTGGTGGATCTCGGCGATCTTCTGGTCCTGCTCGCTGAGCGTGTTCTTCGTCTGCTCCATGAACGCCGGGAGCGCAGACAAGATGTCGGTGAGTTTGATCGCGGCTCGGAGACCGGGCCACGACTTCCGCAGAATCCAGATCAGGAAAACGATGATCGCAATCCAGATCACGACCTGAGCGAGAGTGACATCCCCCGCCCAGTCGATGAACCATCCGGGCAGATTCATCTAGGACCCCCTCTCAGGGTTGAGAGAGGGATCAGCCGGCGATGGCTTTGATGTTCACCGGGCACTTGGCGATGATGTTGCGCCAGCGCAGGTCGTCGACGATCTGCGGGGTCGCGGCGTCACCGTTCGCGATCTCCAGATACCCGTTCTTCACGAGCGAGTCGACCTCCGACTGACCGGAAAGGATCTCGTACCGGCCCGACAGGATCGACGCAGCCATGAACTGGCCGGTGGCGCTGTTCTTGTACAGGCGCATCCGGGACTCCCGCCGCACATACTCGGCAAGCCGGTTGGTTTCGGCGGTGACGTGCGCTTTGATCTCCGCCACTTCTGCTGCAGACAATTCGTCCTCCTTGTTCGATCCGCCCCCACCGTGAGAGTCGGTGATGTTGACGTACTTCTGAAAATCGACGTTCACCCCGTGCAGATACAGGGACACGTGGCAGTGCGGGCCGTAATAGCGGTCTGAGCCGAACCCGGACGCACCCGACAGGGCAATCTGCTGCCCCTGGGTCACCGTCTGGCCTGCGGTCACGTCGATCCGGGACAGGTGCAGGTACTGGGTTTCGTCGCCATCGGGATGGGTGATGTACACCAGCCGTCCGCCGCTGCCGCCCATCGTCGAATCGGCGACGCGGATCACCCCAGCTTTCGCGGCGACGACAACCGACCCGTACGCGCAGGCGTAGTCCATGCCCGGATTCACGCTCGGCGGTGTGCGGTCCTTGTGGCCCTGCCATGTGCCGTCCTGATCGGACGCAGTGTGCGCGTAGGTGGGGTAAATGTACTCGGGCATCGGCTCGCGCTTCCTCACATGCGAAAGGCCCCGCACTTGCAGGGCCGGAGAGTGTTCGAACGGGCAGAGGCTAAGCGTCTGCCTACTGATCAGCCGGGAAGCTGATGCACACGTTTGTGTACGTTCCGTTGGCAGTGGTGACGAAGGTCATCCTGCCGTCAGGTGTGACCGAGATGCCGACGAGGACACCACCGGAGCCAATACCCCACTTGAGGACTGTTGTGCCCGGTAGCCCGGCAGGCAGGGTGGTGAAGAGCGTGGACGACGCGATCGTTCCCGACTTCATCATGATCGACACATGGGTCTGACCATTCATAACCCGGTATCGGGGCGGCCCGTACGCGGACGATCCGTAATCGACCCACGACGAGACGAGGGTCAACGGCAACCACCCGGTGTCCTTCAGCTGGAGCACCCACGCACCAGCGATCCTCTTGTACGTGCACCCGTCTGTGGTGTCGGACCAATATAGGCCGTCCCACACGGCTTTCCCGGAGGGGCCGGGCACGACGTTCGCGTTGCGTTGCGCGGTGGTTCCGACGATGTGGTTCCCGACAGTCGCCGCGTAGTCCGCGACAGATGAGGGGTCGACGTCGATCGCTGGTGCACCAACGGCATCGAACTGCGGTTGACCTTTCGTGCCGTATCTGTCTGCGGACATCGGGGCTCCTATCGGGTTCCTTGGAAGCGCAGCGCGCCAGAGAGAGGGTCGGACTGGGTACCCGCCCATTGGTTGTCGCCGTTGCCGGACGCAACCGAGATCCCACCGCCGGCAGCGAGTGTCGCGGCGAACGACAGCGGGAGGGTCACCCACCCGCCGCGCGGGTTGAGCGGGGTGGAGAGACTCATACCGACCCATCCGCTGGGGAGGGTCGCGGAGGTGTGGACGCCGATGTTGCACACGCCGAGTTGGGCGCGCAGCGGGAGGTAAATTTCGCTCTTCGTGACCGTGGCGCCGGTGAGTGCTGCGGCGACGCGGCCGTTGTAGACCCACGCCCCTGACACACTGTCGGAGGCGCGCGGGTCGTTGCCCTGCCACCTCGACCGGAACTGGCCGGAGTCGGAGGCAAGGATCGGGGACGTGGGCAGTGGGGTTGCGCCGCCGCCGGGGTTGGTGCCCGGGTCGGTGCCGGTGTTCGACCCGGTGATCTTACCCTGGATGACACCGGTTGCCCAGTTCACCTCGACCTGGTCACCGATCGAGGGCGTGTACCCGGACCGGTAGTACAGCTGGAACTGCTTCCCGCCGATCGTGACAGTCGCCTGCGGGGTGCCGGTGGCGGAGATCGTCCCAATAGCTGGTTGCGCCACAGCAGGGCCGGTCACTTTCCATTGTCCGGCGGTGCGTTCCAGCTGGACGGCCATGCCAGGGATCGGCGGGTAGAACCCGACACAGGGGATGCTGATCGTCGTGGGGCCGGTGTTCACGACGGCGAGGTTGCCGTCCATGCGGGCGAAGATCGCGGTGCGCCTGTCCACGTCGGGGAGGTCTTTGACCCGGTCGGCGAGGATGTCGGTCGCGGTTCTCACGTGAGGCTCCTCTGCACTTCCAAGGTCACGTCCATCAGCGCCGCCTGCGTCATCCGCCAGCGGATCATCCGACCCTTGAGCGGGCGCGTGTGCCCGTGGACACGCAGCACATCACCGGACTCGATCACCGGGTTCGCAATGCACGAAATGGGGACCTCGTACGTTTGCCCGCCGATCGACTGAGTGAGGATCGCCCTGACCGCAGAGTCCGCGCCGGCCTGCGTCGTCACCAACGGCGACGAGTAGTAGCGGGTGTTCTCCTCGTAATACCCAGACGTTGCAAGCGGGCCGACCGTCTCCTCCGCAACCGAATAGATCGGGTTCCGGTCGGCGTCCTCGAACGTGCCGACGACGCAGTTGTAGACAGTGTCCGTGTCGACCTCATACCCGATATCGACAACGGTCCCCTCCGCGCCGATCGTCAACGCACCAACCGAAGACCCGGGGCTTTTCGGGACACCCACCCACGCACCGAACTGGTTGATCACCCCGATGCAGTCGAGGTTCCCCCACAGATCCTGCACACCGTTCAGCCGGCCGCCCTGCGCCGTCTCGTACACGATCGCTGCCGGGATCGCCTTGTCCGGAACGGTCGCGACGACCGTCATCCCGGTGATGCGCCGCAGCTCCGCATACGTGGAGACCAGCGACGGCGGCTGCTCCGGGGAACGAAACCCACGCCGGCGCACATTCTCCTCAAGACCGAGGAACACGATCTGCACCACCGACGCAACAACGAACCGACCGAACCGGGTATCGGCCACAAAGTCGACACCAGACTGGACGGTGATGACCCGCGCCCACCCCAATGTGATCAGCTCAGTGAAACTGCCAGCGGTGATCTCCATCGTCAACAACAGACGCGCCTTGAACGGCGACAACACACCTTCGGTCTCCACCGGCACCAACGACTCACCCGACACCGACTGGTACGCGATCGTCGCCGACCCGGAGAACTTCACATCCCGAGTCAGATCGCCTTCGAGCTCCCACTCGGTCAGCTCAAGCCCACGCATCACCCGGTCGGACCCGTGAAACACATCAACGATCAACCGCCGGTTGTGCGACCCCGTCAGAACCTTGTCGAGAACCGTCGTATGTGCCCGCATCAGGAAGTCCCCGCGAACTGGTACGCCCGGTTCGCCTCGAGACGGGTCAGGAAGAACGCATTCAACGCCGCCCTCGTCGGGAACGCCGCATTCAGGTCCGCACGGGTCAGCAGAGGCACCACCAGCGCCGGCGTCGGCGGGGACACTTCGTCACCGGTGATCCCGAACGCGATCTTCTCCCCACCCAACACGTACGTCTGGTCCTGCTCGTCCAGGCTGAGAATGCCCGCAAAGAACGGGCGAGGGAGACGCACCCGGTCGGTGGAACCAATCCGGTAACAGAGCACCGGTGTGGTGCGGGTGCCGTAACTGCCGAACATTGCCTGCAACCGGTCGGCCTGGTTGACACTGTCAACGATCACGTCGAGAACAGCATCCTGGATTCCACGCCGCTGCCCGGCCACGATGACCGCGACAGTTCGACCAATCGGCCACACCCGGTCACCCTCAATCGGGCGAACAAGCGACCGTGCCGCATTGCCGCGGAACGCAACCGTCGTCGCCCCCTGCGGGTCAAGCGGGTTATGAACCCACGTGTCCCTCACATCGACCGTGACCGTCGCAGTGTCCGTGAACCCGAGCGACAGGCCCGCAGCGTCGAACATCTCCGCCCGGTACTGCACCGGCACACCGAACGGGATCTCGAAATCGATCCGCGACAACGCACCGGCAACAGCAGCCTTCACCGCGCCACGCACAAGGTACTCACGATCAGCAGCAAGACGGTACACATCCACAGATGAGGTACCGGCCGCGAACGACGTGAACAACACCTCAGCGCGCGGACACGGCGCCGCATCCGTCGACACAATCAGAGTCGGCGCATAAGCCATCAGTCACCCCATCCGTGTTCTGCGAGCCTGCTTCTGCTCGTTCGCGACGATCTGATTGCGGATCACACCCTCGATCTGCTGACCCCCGACATCGAGAACGATCCGAGCGCCCTGCAACGAAAGCTGTGGTGACACCGAGACGTTCGTGGAACCGCCGGCATACGACGATGCGGGAACGTACGTGCGTGGCACTGCCCCGCCGTCCGCGTAGCCGTGCAGGCGCGATCGGAACTGGTACACACCGCGCTGACCACCCATCGCGTCTACGTCGGATGCGGTTAAGACGTGCTCACCGTTCGACAGCGCGTAGATACCGGCCGTGTCATCCCGAGGCCCACCCGGACCGGTGATTGCGCCACCGGTGGCTTTCCCCGTGCCCTTGAGCGCATTGATGATCGGGTTGGACGATGCCGGCACCTGGACACCAATCGAAACCATCCGGGAACCCGGGATCGTATCGAGCATGTCCTTGAAGTGCTGCACTAGTGCAGCTGCCTCGGCGGTCTTAGCGATGATGTCGACTTCTCGCTGCGTCGGGATCCTATAGACCTGATCCGCGATGGCGCTCGCCTGCGCGGCAGTTGCACCCATGTCAGTGATCCGGTCGATCAACGCCTGCCGGCCGGCCTGGAGATTGGCTACGTAGGCCTGCGAGTTGTTGTCCGCGTCGAACGTCGCCTTCGCGGACGCTTGCGACTTTTCTGCCATATCAGACAACATCGCGAGGTTGTCGGCGCCAGCCTGCGTGTTGCCGTCAAGTGAAAGCGAGTACCCCTCGGCACCCTTCTTCGCCTTCTTGATGGTGTCGTCAACCTTGGCGACCGCACCCTGATAGGCGGCGTTCGCGGAGACGGCGTCCTGTCCTACGCCGTTGGCTTTGTTGATTTCAGTGATCAAATCGGCGAGTTGACTCGTGAGGTCACTGACGCCGCCCGCCGCGTCCAGATACGCCTGGGTCGCGTCGTCCGTGCTCCCAGAGCTATCGTCGGTCGCCTTCGCGGCAGTCTTCTGCGCTGCCGCATATTCCGGGAACAGGTTCTTCAGATTGCGGAGAGCCTCTTTGGAGCCGTCCGTTTTCGTCTTGAGGTACTCGAACGCCTCTGCGGCTTTGTCGCCATTGCCGGCTTTGACCATCGCTGCCAATGACTTGTCCAAGTCGCTGACTTTGCGTGAAGTATCGCCAGTGCCGGCACCGACAGCTTTGAGGACGGGCATCCAGTCCTCGAGGGACCCGATGAAATCCTCCGACGACTTGATCGCCCCAGCTAGCCAGCCACTGTCGGTGAGCTGAGAGAGGCCGTTTATGTCGCTCTTGAAGCCCACGATGGTTGCATTGAGCTGTTGGTCGATCGTCTTCTTGCTGAGCTTCGTCGATTCCGTGAGGGTCTTTGTCATCGAGCTCACCGATTGCTCAAGACCGAGTGCCTGGCGCGCGGTTGTAATGAACCCAGTGGACAGCTGCGCAAGCCACAGCAAAACGGCCACATATGGCAGCGCGCGAACGGCTGAGCCTGCGGCGGAGACGCCGGCGGCCGCCTTTGGTCCAGTCTCGGTCAACGTCTCCAGAGCAATTTTGAACTGCACGATCTTTGGAACCGCAACCAGCGCCCCTCCGCCAACAAGGCCGATCACGGCGACCAGGCCGGTTAGCGCGAGTCCAGTCGCGAGAACCGGCTCAGGGAGCTCGCCAACCGCCGCGGCTGCAGAGGTCAGGTTCTGAACGATGTCGCGGAGGATTCCGTTGGCCCCTGATCCAGTTTTGATCAGTGCAGTGTCAAATGCGGCGCCGAGCTTGGACAGATCTCCATTGAGGTTGTCCATCTTGCCGTTTGCCTGTTCGGCGGCGAATCCAGTGTCGTTGACGCTGTCAATCCAGCCACGGATGCCCTTCGAGCCCTCCTTGTAGAGCACGTTCGCCGTGCGGATGGCGTCGGAACCGAAGATGATCGAGAGAGCCGAGTCACGCTGCGCCTGGGAGACCCCACTCAGATTCGTCTGAAGCTGGCCGGCAAGGTTGGTGATGCCGACGAAGTTGCCCTGTGCGTCGTATGCCTGGATGTTGTATTGCTTCATCGTCTCCGCCGCTTTTTGCGACGGTGAGGCGAGCGAGAGGAGCATCTGCTTGAAGCTGGTGCCCGCGTCCGAACCTAGAAGGCCAGCGTTCGCGAACGCCGACAGGGTGCCGACGGTGTCGTCGATCGAGAGGCCGAACTGAGAAGCGACTAGACCGCCCTGGTTGAGCGCCTGTCCGAGCTGGTCGACGCCGCCGAGTGCTTTGTCGGCGCCAGCCGCGAGGAGGTCGGCGACGTGAGGGACGTCCTTGCCTTTGAGGCCGAACTGGGTGAGAGCGACTGCGGCGATCTCGGTTGCCTGCGCGACGTTGATTTGACCGGCCGCCGCGAGGTTGAGGGCACCAGTGAGACCGCCGCCGATGATGTCCTTGACTGATACACCGGCCTTGACAAGCTCAGTCTCCGCGTCAGCCACCTGGTTCGCGGAGAACCCAATCGCCTGACCCATGTTCAATGCGGAGTCGCGCAGCTGGTCCATTTCGCCAGCGGTCGCGTGTGACAGGGTTTGCACCTGCGACATCTGGGCATCGAAGTCAGCGAACTTCTTGATTGCGAGCGCCACGCCAGCAGCAGCAACGGTACCCATTGCCAATGCCGCGGTGCCGATCTGCTGGAGCGCTTCCTTCTTCTGCGCCAGCTTCTCGGCCTCAGTACCCGTTTCCCGGGTGGCCTTGGCGGCCTTCTCCATGCCCTGGATGTAGCCGGTAACCTGAGCAACGAGGCTGACCTTGACGGTGCGATCGGTCACGAGAACCTCCCGTCAAGTCGGTGTGGAGTTGTAGAGTGCGAGTCATGACAGATGAGCCGGAACCGCGCGATGCCTCGATCTACAAGGCGGCTCGGTCCACGCGCCCCGCATGGGCAAATGCGCTCATCGTCGCTGGGGTGCTACTTGTCGCCACCGTCGTTGCGGCCGTTTCCGCAGGCGCGGGTGCGCTGACTTGGGCGCTCCTGGGTGCCACAGTCGTCGTTGCTCTCATCGGCGGCGTCTTGGCGCTCACACGGGTTCGATTCCGCTAAGCGCTCAGTCGTACGTGACGCGCTCGATGTAGAAGCTTGCACCGTCTGGTAGGTCGTCTTTGTGCTCTTTGCGGAGCCGTTCGACCGCGGCTTCCGCCTGGTTGACGCGGTACTTCGGCAGGTAGCGAATCGCTCCGCGTCCGTAGTACTCGGGCGCCGCCTCATCTGAGAATGCCTCCGGGAGCGATTCGCCGTAGCGTCCGGTCTCACGCTCGAGCGTCCGAGCCCCGACGAGATCCGTGACATCGTCGTCAGTGAACTCAGGCTCGCGGGTGACGATGGCCCGTGAGACCCGGCCGGCGTCGTCGTACTCGTAGTCGATGATCTCCGCGGGTTCCCACCCGGTGAGTCGGCGTGGGGATATCCCGAACGCGAGGGCTAGTTCGAGCCGGTGTCGATCCCGGCCCGTGCTTTTTTTGCGGCGGCGAGGCGCTGCGACGGCTGCCACTCGTTGACGTTCCACACGGCGTCCCGGACCGCCGACATGTCATGCCCGTAGAGTGACTCGAAGATCGCATCCCACTGCTCGTCGGTCAGGACGATGTTCGTGTCGCCGTCGACCTGCCAGGCGAAGTGGTGCCCACCACGAGCGGCTTTCGCGGCTTCCTGCACGACCGCGTCGAGGTTGTACCCGTAGTTCAGGTCGATCAGCGCGTCAGGGCGGGCCGGGTTCCGTGAGGTGAGGTCGGTCCACATGTCGCCGGGGAGTTTCTCGAACGCGAACGTGACCAGCGCATCCGCTGGTGCCGATTTGATCTCTTCGAGCTGTGCTTCGAGCTCGGCGGAACCGTCCGCTTTCGACAGCCGTTTGTCGGTGGATGCGGCGAGGGAACGAAGTTCCGCTTCGAGTCCTTCGATCTTCTCCGACTGGTCGGCGTCGAGCAGGACCGTCACCTGAACAGGTTTCGGCTTCGACGCTGCACGGGCTGCGAGGATCTCATCGATTGTGGGCACGGGGTTTCCTTTCACCGGTTACTTCACCGGCAAGGGGCAGAACCTGGCGGGGCGACCGGTGAGACACCCCGCCAGGGGTTTGAGTCAGACGAGCGCGACCGGGAGCCCGAGAAGGCCGGTGAGTGCGGTCTCCTGCACGATCGTGAACTTCCCGGTGCCGTCGGTCGGGCCGGGGAGCTGCGCGCCGAGGATCGCGGGGATGACCCGCACCTTCTGCGCCGCGGCGGCGAGGGTCTTGTTTGGGATGCCACGCCGTTCGACGAAGAACCCGGCGGTGCCTTCGAGGAGGACGACGTTCGCGGAGCCGGCCTGGGACGACTCCACGTACTTGAGTGTGTTCAGCGCCACATCGGTAGCGCCGAGGGACTCGAGCGGCTGCTTCAGGGTGAGGCGTTCGTCCTTCGTCTTCGTCTGGGACCCGGCGATCGACCATCCGTCGTTGGTGAACGAGTACGTGACCCGGAATGCTCCGGTCCCGCCGATCTCGGTCACCTTGGGGGCGAGGACATCGGCGATGGATGGCACCCACCAGATGGTCAGGTTGTCCGTCTGGTCCGCGGCCGGGGGCGGAACAATGGACTCGGCTACATCAGCCATAGTTGTTCTCCTTGTCTTCTCCCCGGCAATCGGGGTCTTCTGTTAGCCCTCCGGAGAGACCGAAGGGAGTGGGTGATGCGACCGGCTCAGATGGGGTCGCTGGTGAGGTCGAATTGGTCGACGCAGTAGTACAGGGGTGGCTTCACGTCCGTGTCGACCTGGACGGGCTGTGAGGCGGCATGGCGGAGCCGGCCGCACTGTCGGCCGACCACGGTGGGTGTGTAGTCGAGGAGTTGCGCGAACACACGCTCAGCGACCGCCTGCGCCTGCTGCGGATCAGTCCCCACCGAGTGGATCGTGTACGTGAAGGTGGCTGTCGCGGAGGGGCCGGAAAGTCGTTCCACGGTCCGGTAGCCGGAGTTCGTGAAGATCGTGCAATACCGTTGCGGCCGGTTCTCCTGCACATCAGGGAGCACCACACCCTCGAACGTGAACCCCTGGAGGACGGTGTCCTCGCGGAGCCGGGCGAGGATCGCGTTTACGTGCGCCCGGATCACAGGTTGTTCCGTTTCTCCGCGTCCGCTGTGGCCTTGATCAAGCCGCGCACGAAGTCCTCCTGTGTGGCCTCAAGCGCGTGCTGGCCGTCACTCCTGGGAGCACTTCCGAGGTCGCCGTACTCGGCAATATGGCCGAGCGGGCCTTGCGGTCGCGATCGGTCGTAGCCAATTTCGGCGCTGACGCTTGACCCGGTGACGGCTGCGTTGCTCTCAACGTCGTAGGTGACCGCGCCGGCGAGCCTGGGGAAGTGTTTCGAGCTGCCAACGTTTCGACGCCATTCCTTCTGCGTCTGTCGGGCACTGCCAGTGACCGCCTGGACGATGTTCTTGCCGGCGTCGTCGGCGACATCGCCAAGGTCTGCGGCGAGTGTATTGAGCTCGGAGAAGTCGAAGTTCATCGAGTCGCTCATGTCGTCTCCTCGACCGGGTATCGGTGCGCCGTCGCGAGCGTCTGCGCGTGCGGGCCCTGGATGCGGAAGGTTCGGCCGACGTTGGTCTGGTCGAACGGGGATGCGGTGATCTTGATAGTGAAGTTCTCGGGGAACACCGTCTCGGCGGCGACGGGGAAGGAGACGGTGAGTCGTCCGACGATGAGCGGTTGAGACTGCGCCTCGATCTCTTGGACGAGAGTGTCGGCGACTCTTATTCGGCACAGCCCGGTGTGCACGAGCGGGGCAACGAGGTCATAGGAGGCGGTGTCTTCGTTCCACGTCTTCACTGCCAGGCCGTACACCTCGGCGGTGTCGACCATGAGTGATTCCGCGGCCTCACGAAACCCGGGAAGGTACGCGGCGACGTCAGCCCCGAGGTTCACAGGTCGTCGCCGCCCTCGAAGATGGGGCGGCCGGCAATATCGACACCGCAGGAGCAGTACAGGGCGCCGAGGGAGAGCGAGCACCAGGGAAGGTGCCGACTCGCGGTGCCCGCCATGTCGAGCGAGAACGCGCCCTTCGGGTCGGTGAGCCCCAGAAGCGTCCACCACTCGTCGATGATGTTGACGCGACCTTTGCCGGACTTGTATGTCTTCGACGACGACGCGTCATCGATCGAGACAGTGACCTGGGTGGCGTCTTCGGGACGTTTGATGTGTGCGACGACGGCTTCACGGACGACGTAGTCGAGTTTCGCTTCATCGATCGGCCCGGCCGCGTTCAGCTGCGCCTGCCGGGTGTCGATGAGCATGAGCGCGTCATCAATCCACATCTGCCACTGCTGCTCGGTGACCGAGCCGGGTACGGGGGCGGCCTGCCCTAGGGCAACCGCGAGCATGTCTGGTGTTACGGCCATGACCGCCCCCGTTTCCGTTACTCGTTGGTGTCGTCGTCGGACTGGTCGTCCGAGTCGTCGTCACCGTCGGTGGTGTCGTCGTCTCCGGTGTGACCGGCGACGGCGGCGAGGATCTCGGGCTTCGACTTCGCCTTGCCGAGGTCGATGCCGTGCTCGTCGGCGTACGCCTTGAGCTCCGACACCTTCCACGACGCATCCGGCGTATCGGACCGCGGCGTCTCCGCCTTGTCGGCGTCAACCCATTCCGGACCGAGGCGCTCAGCGATCTCGTCGGAGACGGACATCACTGCGCCGGTCCCCGCGTTGCGGAGCCGGGGCATCAGCCGGCGACCTTGTCGACGACGGCGGCGATCGCGTTCAGGTCGGCGATGCCCCAGCCGTAGACGATCTCGGCGCGGAACGCGATCTGGTTGTTCCGCTTGAGGTCGCCCTGCCCGTCCGGGTCGCCATACTCGATCAGCTCGAGGCCGATCTCGCGCTGGATGCCCCAGCCGACGGTCGAGAAGTCCCCGACGAAACCGAGGACCTTCGTCGCTGTCGCCGCAACCCCGAGCGCTGCAACAGTCTTCGACACCGACGCCCGGTGGTTCTCGAGCTCGGAGACCTCCGTCGACAGCTTGAAGTTCGGGTAGAGCTTCTGCTCGGTCTGGGTCGCCCGGGCGCTGGAGAACTTCGACGCCCACGCGGGGTCGAGTGCGACATCGCCAGGGATGTAGCTCGCGGCCAGGACGGCCGTGTCAGCCGCATCGAGTGCAACATACGGCTTGTCGGTCCCGACGACCTCGACCTGCTGCGTGGTCTGCGACAGGTAGGCGGTCATTGCCGCAACGGGCGCGCCGCCGGTCGGGTTGATGCCGTGGAAGACCCCGTAGTCGATCGCGCGCGACAGAGACGGCCGAATCTTGGACAGGATCTGATCGATCGCCTGCAGCTGGTAGTCCTCGTCGGCCCACTTGACCTCCTGCGTCATGCGCACGGTCTTGTGGAACTTGTATGGCTTCGCCGTTACGGTCGTCGGCGTGACGGTGGAGGGCCCCTTGTTCGCCCCCTCTCCGACGTACTCGGCCTCGCCGATGTCGAACGTCATCGCGTGTCCGGTGCCGAACTTCATCGGGATCGCACCCGAGAGCGAGGCGACGGTTGAACCGAACTGCACCTTCTGCAGCCACGGGTCCAGGATGTGGTCGGGAAGGTTCAGGCTTCCCGTGTTCAGTGCAGGCATAGCTGCCCCTTTCGGTTAGTCGGCGTTGCCGAACAGCTGTCGCGCGAAGTCGCGCATGTCGCCGTTGGCTTTGCCGGTCTGCTTGGTGTCGCCCTCTTTGCGGGCGACGTTGCCTTTGTTCTTCCGGTCTGCTTCGCGCTCGGTCAGGCGGGTTGCCTGAGCGGTCAGCGTGTCCTCGTCGGTACCGGTGAGGAACAGGTCACGGTCTTCGGCGCTGATCTGGAACCGCGCTGCGATGTCCGAGCGCAGCGCCCGGGCTTCCGCGTCGGCGGTCTTCTTCTCGAGCTCGGCGAGCTTCTGCTCGACCGTCTTCGCGCCTTCGGCCTTCGTCTTGAGGTCGTCGTAGTCCGCGTACTTCGCCTTCTCACGGGCGAGGCGGTCCTTGACGGCCTTGTCGATGTCGGCCTGAGTGAACTTCTGCTCTGGCTTCTGCTCGTCATCACCCTTCGCGGCGGTGTCAGCGTCCACGTTGGTGGTATCGGTGGCGTCAGTCATATCGGTATCTCCGTTTCTGTCCCGTCGGACATCAGACCGGCCTTGAAACGCGGCCGTAGCGTTCTCACCCCGTGGTGGGGAAGTCTCAGTAGTAGGTGTCGAGGTAGTCGCGGAGGGTCGCCTGCTGCTCCGGCGTGCGACGCCTCTTGCTGCCGAGGTACTGCATCGCGGACACCGATTCGCCGGTGTCATTCGGCCCGAACACTGGCTCGGCGGTGCAGTGGCAGTGCGGGTGGGCTGCGAACCTCGCCGTTCCCTCCCGGTACACGGCGCCCTTGTCGGCGAGCATCCGGCAGAACTTGCACCCACCGGAGGTGACGCGACGCCAGCCGACCGCTTCTGGGTCGCGTTGACGATTCGTGGTGATCGTGTCCCGGAACGGTCGAGCCGTTTCGATCTGGATCACTTCTGCGAGCCGGCCACCTGCGTCGCCGTCGCCGGTGAAGAGCGGTTCAGCAGACCATGCGATCGCGCGACGGATCTTCACCGTGCGGTCAGCGATCACGAGCTCCGACGTGTACGGCACTCGAACGCCGGCGAGGGCGCGTGTCTCGTCGTAGTAGTCCGCGGCGAGTGCGGCCGACCCGTCGGCGTAGTAGCCGATCAGACCGGGCACAGAATCGAGCAGAGCGAGACGCTGCACCTCCGGTGTGCCCTGCAGTCGTTGCAGCAGGTCGACGCCAGTCGTGACCGCCTCACCCGTGACCAGTTGCAGCGCCGCCCGCGTCTCAGACGACGACGGCATTGGCCTGTGGCTTCAACGCGGCGAGGACCGCGCGCCCTGCCATGCGCTTCTTCTCCGCGAGAGCCCGCTGGATCTGTTGCTCGTCGAGACCGAGTAGCTCGAGGCCGACCTCCGTCTCCGCAAGCCATGGAACGACACTGAGCTGCTTAGAACCAGCATCTGCTGCAGCCGCTCTGGAGAGGTAGATCGGTGACCGCCATTTCGGCGCGATCGAACGCCACTCCTTCGGAACCGCTGACAGCCCGTTCTGCATCGCCAGCGCACGGGTCACCGTGCGGCGGGTCGCAACAGACCAGTCGTCCATCGACCCTTCCGCCTCAGCGATCAGGTTCTCGCGTGACGCCGTGTACGAGGCATCCGACGTGGGGTTCGCCATGTCCGACAAGGCGAAGTCCGTGTCCGGCAGGTCCGTTTCACGCGCCATCAGTTTCGCGAGCACGTTGAGATCCGCGATGTGCGGTTCCGGTGATTCGGCGGAGAACTGCTTCACATCCGCCCGCGGCTGCGCTGCCTCGTCGTCGTCCGGGATCCCGAACGCACGCCCCATGACCACCTGCCAGGAGGTCTTCATCGAGCCGTCAGCGTTCTTGAAGATCGACTCGTCGGCGCCAAGAAGGATGAACTTCGGAATGGCATAGATGTCCATGTGCGCTTCCAGGCGCATCAGGGCACGCAGTGCACTGTTGACATGCGACATCACCGGGCGGGTGATGCGGGAGCGTCCCATTCGCTTCGACGTCCGCGGCCGGTACACGAGCGGATCAACCGGCACATGGAAGGTGTGCGATGAACGCTCCACCGCCCACTTGCCGTCGATCTTGTCAGCGCTGATCGTGAGGTTGTCCAGGTACAACACGAATCCGGTGATCTGGTTGTCTTCCCTGCTCGTGATTGAAAGCAGGTTGTCGAGAGCGCGGCGGCGGGTGTTCCACTCTCCGGTCGCGTCCAGTGCGGTCTTCGAATGCACGAGCGACGCCGGCTCGTCATCGGCCGTGTTCCCGCGCGTCGTGATCAGGTACGAGACGCCGTGAATGAGCGAATCCGTGCGGCCCTGAGCGAGCTCGGAGAACAGGAAGTTCGAGTCCTCAAGCTCGGGCATGCCCAGCGAATCGAGGTCGCCGCCGGTCCACACCATCCGGTCGATGTTGCATCGGCGTGCGAGCCCGTCGACACCCTTGGCCGCCCACCCCAGCGCGAGCGCCAGGTTCTCGTACTGCGGCGGGATGACCGAGCCGACCTGCTTGACTGCCCGCTTCCCGTCGTAGTGCGCCGAACGGAGACCGTTACGGCGGGACCGTTGGTTCAACTGCTCGATAAGAAGGTTCAGGATGATGTTCTCGTCGCCCGAGAGGTCGCTGAGATTCAGGGCAGTGTCGATCACATCACCACCGCCGTCCTCGATCTCGATCGACCCGCTCCGGGCCGCTTCACGTTCTCGCTCTGTGCACCCCAGAACGCGAGCGTTTCCGCCACGATCGGGGTGATATCTGAATCGGGGTCTTTCCGGTTCCACGCCCACGCACCCGCCAGTGGACGCTTCCGAGCAACTGAAAGGGCGACGTTCACCTGCGGCTGGTTCGTGTGCTTCAGGGAGCCGTCCATGACACCGTCGAAGAACTTTCCACACGCGATCGCCATGTCCCGGCCTTCAGCGGCAGCGAGAGTCACGTGAATGCGCGTCCCCGTCAGGTAGTGACGGCCGTTCTTCTCTTCAACCAGTCCCGACATCTCGTCGGCAACGACCGAATGCAGGTGGTTCTTCTCCGCCCGCTCCCTGATCCACGGGATCACCCAGGCGGTACCCGTGCGCTGCTGGTCGAGCTCGACGTGCCAACGCCCGTCCGCCCGTTTGCCAGCGAAGCTCACCGACGCGACCGAGCGATTCGGCGCCACATCGATCGCCAACGTGAGACGCTCAATCGCCATCGACGACGCGTCAGCTACACGGTTCCACGCATCCTCGTCGATGACGCGGTTGCCATCGGCCGCATCCCAAATCCCACGGCCCTCACGGTTCCACGAGTCCTCATCTGCGAGGTTCTCCCGCAACCGCTGCAGCGACGCCGGCGGCGTCCGCTTCGGGTACGACGGATTCATCAGCGGATACTGCGACTCGTCGTCAGGATCGGACTTCGGATCCGCGCCAATCTCCAACCAGATCGCGTTCTTCGCCTTGCCCTCCAGAGCCTTCTGGCGGCGCTGCTCGAACGCCTCAGACGGATCCTTCGGACGCGGCGGCGTCCCCATGAAGAACAGAAGCGCACCATGCTCGTGCTGTGACTGCGCGGCTGCTGCGACCATGTCCTCAAGCGCGCTCGTGTCGAGGATCTGCGACTCGTCGAACACTTCCGCGTCGATCTTGTCGAACCCGCGGCCGAAGCCCTGCGAGCGGGCTCCGAACATGATCATCGAGCCGTTCTTGAACTCGACCTGACCTTCGCCGTGCGAGGTGCGGACAGCGGCGACGTGCGGATCGATCTTCTTGCGGCGTGCCATCCCGCGAGCCGTCATCAGCGTCTTGTTCGTCGTCCGCAAGTGATGCGAAGTCCACACCACCTGGTAGCCGGGGAAGATGATGCACAGCAGGAAGATCAGCGCCAGAACGAAGTAGGTCTTGCCGACCTGTCGAGGGATCGAGAGACCGATACCGCCGACCGTGGCCACGTACAGGCCGTCGGCGCCGTATCCGAGACACACGGTGCCCAACTGCGCTTGCCACCAGTCGAATCCGAGACCGAGCTCCTTGCCTTTCGCCTCAACACGCGGCCAGACCGTCTTCTTGATCCCGTCCGGAAAGGCGAAGGTCCTCGCGTACTCAGACAGCCGAGGCGTCGAAGACGCCGTCTTCGACTTCGGCATGCTGGTCATCCTCCTGCGCGGCACGAGCCTCGATAGACGCGATCTCCTTGCCGATCTCCATCAACCGCTTCGACAATGCGGCCATGTCCCGAGCAGGACAGTTCACGTCGTCGAGCTTCCGAGCGATCGCGCGCCGCGTCAGGCGCAGCTGGCCCAAGTCGTCATCCCGCTCAGCAGCTTCCTCGATCGTCACCGGAGGCTTGACAGCAGGCGTCTCACCGGGCTCAACCGCCCTCAGCGCACCGGTGCGAGAAGTCATCGCAGGCACCGCCTCGTGTGGAAAAAATGTCAGGGGGAGATTCTGCCTAGCCCCGGAGGTACGGCTGAAGGCGGCCCGGGGGGCCTCCCCCTGGGGTTTGATGGGACCGGCTGTCAGGTCAATGAACCACTGCGACGAATGATTGGTGCGACGATTCGTGCGCGCTTCTTGCTGTTGCACTCGCGATGTGCTGCGGCTTTGTTGGCTAGTGTGTCTGCTCCGCCCTTGGCGAGGGGGATGATGTGGTCCACGACGAAGGCGTTGGGGTCCAGGTGCGGGAGTGTGTAGTCGATCTTCTTGCCGCAGATGTGACAGTTCGCTCGTGTTGCTTTGATGCGGGCCCGGTCCCGGTCTCGTTGGGCGGTGTTGCGTGGCGTGCTACTCATGCTCGGCGCTTACGGTGCCAGTGCTGCGGTGATGCGCTGTCTGAGTTCGTCGGTGTCGATGGAGAGTACGAGGGTGGCGCGGACGGTGGTTGGTCCGGCGGGGTTGATGAGGGCTATGTCCACGGTGCCGGGGTCGATGGTGGCGGGGTCGATGCCGGCGAGGTCGAGGATGGCGGCTTCGAGTTGGGGGTCGATGGGGAGTGGCATGGTTGCGTGCCCCCGTTCGTGCGAGAAGCCCCGTGCCGGGTGTTCCGGTCGGGGCTTCTCGAAGTTGTGTGGCTTCCCGTCCGGTTTTTGACGGACTTCTGGAAGGCACTCACAGATTAACACATCTGTGCCGTTCGGTCTGTGGTTATCCGGCGTGTCTTTCCGTGAGCTCTTCGAGGAGCTCGCGGGCGGCGTCACGTGTCGGCCAGATGGTGTGTGGTTCGCAGGCGCGGCAGATGACCCGTTCGATGACTGGTTCGTTGGAGTCGTCGACCCTGTATTGCAATTCGAGGGGCCATGTTCCGCCGTCGCCGTCGGCACCGATCCATGATGTCTTGCCGCAGACGGGGCACGGGTAGGTGATACTGCGGCGCCGGGGCGGGTCGAGGTGTTCGCGGATGAGGTTGGCCCACTGGCGAAGCTCGGTCAGGTACCACTTGGTCACATCCGGTTCGGGGTACTCCGCTTGGAAGGCCGGGTACCAGTGGGTGAGGTTCTCCTTCGCGTCGCGTGTTGCTGTTCGTCCCACGAGGCGGCACCAGTCACCTGTCGCTGACGCGATCTTGCTGTACTCGTACAGGGCAGTGGAGTCGAGCATGTTTCTGGTTGATGCGAGCGCCGATGATCCGGCGGCGGTGTTTGTTGAGGGGATCACTGCGGCACGGAACTGATCGAGGAGCGAGTCGTGGGTGATTGTCCACGTTTTGATGTGCTGGCCGGCGTCGTCGATTTGGGGCACCTTCACCCGGATCGGTTTGGTGAGTGCTTCGATGGCGTCGAGGAGCGGGTCGGTCTGTTCCTTCATGCGGTTGTTCCCTTTCCCTGCATTACGTCGATACGGGTGTTGATTGTGTGGCGGAGGGCTTCGAGCTCGTACTCGCGTCGCGCGGGCTGGGTGTACCAGTCGCGCGCCATCGGCTCGATTTGCTCTTCTCGTATTCCAAGCTGAGCTAGCTGGATCGCCATGCGGCGTAGTGCCGCACGCTCGTCGGCGTTCGCTGTGAGGGTTCGCAACTGGGTCTCGAATTCGTCTGCGGCAATCGCCTCAACGAGAAGCACGCCCTTGCTGGCTTCGGCCGCGCGGAGCTCGATCACGGAGGCAAGCGCGTCGAAGAACTGGCGGATGGTCATTCGGTGGTCTCCTTCGGCGGGTGGCAAGTGCATGTGCAGTCAGTGGCTGCGTCACGGACGGCGTCCCAGGCGTCGTCGTTGCAGGCGTCATGTTTCCCGTCACGACAGTCGGGGTTGATCGGGGTGTTGCGGGCGTCTGCGTACTCCCACCACTCAGGGCGACGCTCGGTTTCAGGGTCAGTCATGGTCGCTCTCTTCGGTGTTGACCGGCCAGAGCACGACCGCCGGGTACGCGATCCATGACGGCCCCCAACGCCCCCCAACGCCGGTCATCTCGAACCCTGTATCGCTGACCTTTTGGAAGATGTCGCCCATCCCGTCGCGGACGACCGCCCCGAGGGGCAGGCCAGCGGCTTCCTGCTCGGTCGTGACTTTCACGCTCATCGTTCGCTCCTGTTCTGGTGGCCTGTGGTCCAGCTTCCGCGGCCGGTGTCCCACTGTTCGGCGTAGTACTCGTCGGTCTGATACTTCTCGTTCAGTGAGGACGCCAGCGTCCGGCAGGCGTCCTCCGAATCGCGGATGGCGATGATGCGCTCACCCGATCTATCGATCTTCACCAGCCAGCGAGTATGGCTCATTGTTCGCTCCTGTTCAGGTGGTCTGGGGTTGTGGGGCGACCCTCGGCCCACTCGCGCAGTAGCTGCGCTTTCAGGTCACGCATCATCGGTTCGGGGTAGTGAGTGGAATGGACGCACGGCCATTCCGGGATCGCGTAGGTGTCGTCGCTCGGGTCGAGCTCGACGGTTTCGAGGCACCCTGAGCACGCCACCACACCGATTAGGCACTCGTCGGGAGTCTCGTGCTCGCACTCGCCCTCGACGCACTCGACCGTCCAACCCTCTTCGACAACTGGGATGTGCTTACCCATCACTGACCGCCCTTCGGCTCGGTGTTGCCGCCATCCCGGTACTCGGCTGCGCGAGCCCGGAGCCAATCAGACCAAGCTCCGCTGTTCGCGACCGCAGCGAATCGATCCGCCATCGTCCAGGGCGCGAGGGCGGCATAGTCATCGAAGTCATCCATGCCGCGCGCCGCCTCTTCGAGCGCTTCGGCTTGCTTATCCCGGATCAGAATTTCGAGCGAGCGCGCCAGGCCTTCCCGGTGGGCTTCGATGTGAAAACGAGAGAACCGGATGCGCCACTCGATGACCGCCTCGGCGGCGAGGTCGGGGTGCTGTCCGCGCAGTGTGCCTTCGATCTCTCGTGAGACACGCGGCAGCTGGTGCGTCATGGTGGACTCGCCAGTCATCCAGTCGCAGATTTCGTATACCGTGCCGATGGGCGAGATGAGCTTCCCGCTTGTGATCGTCAGGATCGTTCCGATGTGGAAGTCCCTCGTTGTGGTGCTCATGGCTTCTCCTTCGTGGTCTTCTTGGGTTCATTCGGGCACGGGATTGCCGACTTCCCGTATTGGGTCCAGCACAGTCCGCAGCGGTGCTCTTTCGGCTCGCGGGGCGATGCTGCTGGCGCCCATTCGGTGCGTGGGGTGAATCGTGAACGGTTCAAAACGGCGTGTCGTCGTCGTAGACAGGCGTTTGAGCGTCCGAGGCGGCCGATGCCCACGGTTCCTCCACTGGCGCGCCCACGGGTCCGCCAGCGGTTCGGGAGGATGTCGCCCGGGTGACGGTCGCTGTCGCCCATCGCAGGTCAGGACCGATCGAATCGATCTCGAGTTCCATCGACGTGCGCTTGTCGCCCGTCTCCGTCTCGTACGACCGCTGCTTCAACCGTCCCTGAGCGATGACGCGGGTGCCTTTGGTCAGGCTGCCAGCGACATGTTCAGCGAACTCACGCCACACGCTCGCCCGGAGGAAGAGGGCGTCTCCGTCCTTTGTCTCGCCCGCCTGTTTGTCGAACACGCGCGATGTCGATGCAATGATGAAGTTCGCCACCGCCGTCCCCGACTGCGTGTAACGCAGCTCCGGGTCGCTGGTGAGGTTGCCCACCACGGTGATCACGGTCTCGCCGGCCATCAGATGCTCTCCTTGTCTCGGGTGTTCTCCTGGTCGTGCATCACAGTTCCGCCGCCTTCCCGGTCTCCGGGTCGATGAGGTGCCAGTCGGCGTGCTTGTGCTTCATGTGCTCACGCACGTTCGAGAAATGTTGTCCGCAGTCGGGGACGGGGCAATTGCCGGCGGCGATCTTGTTCCGGGCACGGGTCAGATGACCCTTGTACGCGGC
The DNA here is from genome assembly GCF_020009625.1 of Leifsonia poae. Taxonomy (NCBI): domain Bacteria; kingdom Bacillati; phylum Actinomycetota; class Actinomycetes; order Micrococcales; family Microbacteriaceae; genus Leifsonia; species Leifsonia poae. The sequence continues at coordinate 67,754 of NZ_JAIHLP010000001.1, read as the reverse complement.
CAGGGAACGCTCAGTCGCACGAGTCTGATCGCGCTGCGCCTGCAGGGCTGTTTCCGAGTAGCCGCGTCGGCGCTTCTCAACAGCGAGCTGATCGCTGAGCTTCTCGGCTTCGGATTTCCCGGAGTAGTAGTTGCTGTGTCCGCTGGGGCAGTAGAACATCTTGTGATCGTCACGGCGGTCCTTCTGGAAGCGCGGCAAGACGCCGAAATGCATGTGGCAGTTGGCGCACTCGACGATCTCAAGCGTCCCGGTGTACGCGAGCCTGGTCAGTGTGGTGGTCATGGTTGGGTGTTCTCCTTCTGGTGGTGGTGTTGGCCGCGGAGGAATCTGCGCTGCCGTTCTGTCTCGTGGTCGTACGTGCGGCGGTCGAGTTCGTCCGTCGGGAGGGTGAGGGGTTTGAACAGCCACGGGCACGCGGCTGCGTCGTGGGTGGCGTCGGAGAGGAACCGGGCCATATCGACGTCGGACTCGTGGAGCGTTGCCGCGTTCACAGCCCCTCCTCGGCGGCACGTTGGGCGTACCGTTTGACCGTTTCGACGGACAAGTGCTCTTCCACACCGATCGCCGTGTACGGGCGTCCGAAGCGGCGGGCGTCGAGGATGCGTTCCCCGAGATGTCGCGTGTACTTCGACGGGCGGCCTTTACGTTTCGGTGCGACCGCATCCCCGGTGACGGCACGTCGGGTGATCTCGGCAACGAGGGCGCCGACAGTGGTGTTGTGTCTCGCAGCGATCGCGACCAGTGTTTTGAATCGGGCGGCGGGGATCCTTGTGCGTACTTCGACGTCGAACTCGGTCATGAGGTCACCGCTTTCGGACGCGAGATTTGAGTTATCCACAAGGCCACTCGCACGGTTTGAAAGGCGAGGATTCTCTGTGGTTGGCTTGACCGCGTTGCGTTAGTCGCGTTGCGTTGCGTTGCGTGCATGGCATTCCGCATGCTCGGCGCAATGCCGGACGCATTGCTTTGAGCAGTGCTATCCATCGGTGCCCCACCTCTTCGCGGCTGCCTTCCTGGCGCGGTCACTTCGGGCTCGGGATTCCTCCGTCGTGGGCTGGTACTCCGCCCAGTCATTGACATCCCAGCCCCCATCGATCGGTTTCCACAGCCCGACCTCGACGAGCAGGGTGGCGTCTTTCGCGGTCCCGTGGAAGGTTCCCGGGGCTGCTTTCGGGATGAATCCGTCGGTGCCGTTGAAGGCGCAATATCCGAGGCTGAAAACGTAGACAAGTGCGGCATGATCGCCTCCTTTCGTGCCCAAAAGGGCGAGTGTTTTGTGATTCGAGGAGAAGTTCGCGTCGAGACGCGCCCAGTTCAGGCCCGCCATCAGTCGCTGTCCTCCAGCCCCATCCGCCGACGCGCTTCGGCCTCGCTTATCTCGGTGATGCTGCCGTCGTCCCCGTACAGCACCCACCCGAGACGGAGGGAACCCCAAGACGTCGGCAGGTACCGGCGTGCTGGCCATTCGGCGGGGTCAGCCCATGACGGGCATGCCCACCCCTGCTCGATCGCGTCCTTCGGGTGAGACGTCTTCCATCCGTGACACCCGGTCGTCCCCGACCCGCCGAGACCTTGCAGGTTCGACGCACGCGTGTTGCCCGGGCGGCGGTTCTGCCGATGGTCGCGGTTGAACGGGCCGCAGTCGCGCCGGCACCGTTGACACACCCCCATGTCGCGCAGCGTGGCGATCTCGTACGCGTCGGCCTCCGCGGCCTTGGACGGTCTCGGGGACTCGTATTTTGGCCGGATCACGCGACCGCTCCTGAGATTGAGGGTGGAAACGGTGGCAGGCTGAGAGCATGGCAACTACGAAGATCAACCCGGCCAACGGTGAACTGCTCAGGGCCGCGCGTCGGCCCCGAGGCAGCGATCGAGGGAATGGCTCCGCCTACGTGTGGCTCAACGACCGATATGAGCATGTTCTTGATGCGACTCCCGAAGAGGACGCCGACATCCACCTGTACTTCGACACCGACCACTCGATCACGGGTCGCTGACTGAGTCACGCCGCCACCTCCAGAAGGTATTCCGCGACCGCGCGCCCCAGGTCTCGGGCAGCCGGCGGCGTCACCGCGTTGCCGGACTGTTTGACCTGCTCACGCTTCGTCCCGAGGAGCACGTAGTCGTCCGGGAACGCCATGCCGCGCTTGATCTCGTCGGGCTCGAGCATCCGGAACTCGACGTCATCGACGTCGAGCGAGATACCCTCGGCGAACCCGAAGCGGTCGGTTGTCGTCAACGTGCCGACGGGCTCACTCGTTGTGCTCGCCGTTCCCGTCCCGTAGTAGGGCACAAGGAGTGACTGGTGGCCGCCTGTGGTCAGCGTCCGCAGCGGTTCGGCGACGGGCGTGCTCATCTCGGCGCCGCCCTGGTTGTTGCGCATCACGAGTGCGTGGTGGTTGCCGTTCGCCGCGACGGTGTCGATCGGGTGGGCGGCGCTCTTCGCGACGCCGTGGTTGCGCAGCGGGATCACGAGGGCATCAGTCTCCGTTGTCGTGCGCGTGGCCATGACGGCTGAGACGGGCGTCGCATCCGTGCGCCAGGTGCCGCCGGCGGGGACCATGAGGGCGGTCTCGGCGCGCGTCGACTGCGTCCGCATAGGGTCCATCACCGACGCCGCAGCCTTGCCCTCGCGGCCTTCCACTGGGATCAGCAGCGAGGCGTGCGTGCCGCCGGCGACCAGCGCGGGCAGAACTTCGCCGACGGTGGTCGACCGCGAGTTGTCGGCACCTGACACGTTGTTGACGACGAGCGGAGGGACCGCGACGCCGTGCTGCACAGTGGTCGATTGGGTCGGCATCGTCTCGTCGGCGGGGTAGGCGCGGATGTAGCTGCCGCCCTTGCCCGACGCCGAGTCGTACGTGTTCCCGGCTGCCGCGACGACGAGCGGCTTCCAGTACCGCTCGATGCCCTTCTCGATCCGCAGGCGCGTCTTCTCCGCCAGCGGCTTCTTCCGGTCGCCGATCCGTTCACCGCGGATGGACCAGTCGATCGCGGACGCCGCCGGCAGCCACGCAGGCTCCACAACGAGGGCGCACTTCGGGCAGCGGTAGACGTACTGGGCGCGGTAGCGGCCCCACGGCTCGGCCTTCTTGAACGCCTGCACCGCGCGGATCTCGCCGTGTTCGGCGCAGACCGCGTGCGGGCGCGTCCACCGTTCGAGGCGGGGGCGCGGGTTCTTCGCCGTCGCGAGGTCCTTGCGCCAGAAGACGATGTACATCCGGTCACGCGACTGTGGGGCCGGCAGCCCGCCGCCCTGCGCGTGCATCGAGTTCAGCCAGACGATCTCGTGCTTGTAGCCGAGGAGCTCCATTGCCAGCAGCCAGGCGGGGAATTGAACCCACCGGTAGGCGTCGACGACGTTCTCGATGATGATCGCCCGGTACTGGTGGTGCTCGGCGAACCGGGGCACGTCCCACATGGTCGCGCGGGACCGGTTTGCGGCGTCGTCGGAGAGCGGTCGGGTACCGTCGAGGTCGAAGAGGGCGGCGTTCTCGGCTCGTTGCCGTTTGACGCCCTTCGCGACCGAATGGTTCGTGCACTCCGGCGACGCCCACAGGACGTCCGTGCGCGGGAAGTAGGCCGGGTTCACCTGCGAGATGTCCGCCGAGCTGTGATCGGTCTCCGGGTGGTTGAGCTGGTGCGACTCGATCGCGCGCGCCCAGTGGTTCGCGGCGATCACGACGCGATAGCCTGCGGCTACCAGGCCGGAGGATGATCCGCCAGCGCCGCAGAATAGGTCTGTTACGGTGAGGCCGTTCCATGCGATGTCCGGGTGCTTGTAGCCGACTGATTTCGTGAGTAGCGCGTTCACAGCGGCATCACTCCCGCGATCTCGTTGCCCTGTGAGTCGACCTCGTACACGGTGAAGCTCGCCGTGTAGCTGCCCTGATTGCCGAGCCCGTTGAGAACTCCCATGACGGCGGCAAGCTGGGCCTCGTCGAGATCCACCGTGGTCTCAGCCACATCATCCGCGTAGGAACGAACCCTGTAGCGCTTGGCGGCGCTCATGCTGCGCTCGCCGCTTTGAGTGGGCGTCGGTGTGGGCGGGTGCCGTGGGCTTGTTCCCGCTCCCACCGTTCCTCGGTCACATACGGCTTGAACGCGTCCACGATCTCCCGCACGGTGTGCAGCAGTACTGATCGCCTCAGCGGTACGCCCCAACTGGGTTGTGATCATGCGCGGGTTGATGCCGCCATCGAGGAACCAACGCACCTCCTCGAGAACCTCCGCCGGACTCATCCGGCCGTCCTTGTACGTGCGACCCATCAGAACTCACCCCACTCCGAGGTGCCGCGTGCAACACGGGCGGAGGCTTTCCTCTGCGCACGATCCACGAGACGATGCACCAGAACCGGGTCGATCTTCAACGAGTTCTCCAAGTCCTCAGTGATCAGGAACGACAGACGTTGGAAGTAGCGGGTGGCATCCACGTTGAACGTGGTCCTGATCAGCTGTTCCTTCAGAGGGTTCTCCGGTCCTACAGCAGCCTCGAACGCCAACACTTCAGACGGGTACGTGAACGCAGCGTTCCCGTTGAACCTCGCGCGATACTCCGCAGCCGAACCGGGCCGAGGTTGGCGGGCGAGACGCGCTGCGGCGGCGTGCTCCTGCCGGGTCACGCCGCACCGTCCCAGTCCGCGTCTGCTGGATCTGAGGAGATGGAGTCGAAGTCGAGTGCTTCGTCGTCGACATTCTCGGAGTCGACCGCAGCCATGTTGCGCAGAGCCTGCTCGAAATACGACGGCTTGAGTTCGGAGCCGATCCCATAGCGGTCCATTTGAACAGCGGCGAATACTTCCGAGCCAACGCCCATGAACGGGGTGAACACTGTCTCGCCGGGCTTGGTGCGGAGGTCGATGAACCGTTCGATGACATCGAGTTGCAGCGGGTGAACGTGCTTCTCGTCGTCTTCGTCTTTCGCATCGCGGAAGGGAAGTACGCGGTCGATGCGAACGTCGTCCCAAACCGACGATGCGTAGCGGCGCCAGATCCAGTGTGAGTACCGATTGAGTTTCTGGTCGCCGTCCCACCCTCTGAATCTCAACAATTCGGCGGGCATCCGTTCTGAGCCTGCGTAGTTCGAGGTGAGACCCACGGGGTGGGTGATCGGCTCGACCGATTCTCCGGGCTTGCGGAACACGAGCAGTTCATCGGCGGACGCGACGCCGCCATATGCGGCATCCGTGACGATGGTCTTGTGCGCGAGGTTCTTCGCCATGGTTCGGTTACGAACCGCAAGGGGTTCCTTCCAGATCACGTGTCGCGATACCCACTCCCAGCCGCGCGCCTGGTGCCAACGGATCACGTCGCCAGGGAAGTCTCGGTATGAGTCCTTGCCGCTGTTGCCGGACGGGACCGGTGCGGCATGCACGGCTGTGAGGCGGCCCGGCTTGGTGATCCGGTAGAGCTCATCGATGAAGAGCCCGTAGTGCTCTGCGAACTCGTCGTAGCTGCGAGCGTTCGAAACGTCGCGGTCGTTGGACGAGTAGATGTACAGGCCAGCGAATGGGGGCGAGTAGATCGATGCGTGAATGGACTCGTCTGGCATGGCTGCCATGACATCCATCGAGTCGGCGTTGTAGATCGCCCACCGGTCGGTGATCTGCTGATTCAGGACGCCAGCCATGCCGGCACCTCCAGTTCTTTGTCGTACACGTGCCGGTCGACGGCGCGCGCAGCGTTCATATGGGTGACCAGCTCGCTGAACATTTCGTCGGCCTGGGCAGCCTTCCGCTGCAGGTTCGCCAAGACGTTGAGGCCGCCTTCGGTGGTGATCAGATCGACAGTCACGGGCAGCTTCTGGCCGAACCTCCACACCCTCCGGACGGCCTGGTACATCTGCTCGTACGAGTGGGAGGGGAAGTAGGTCATCCGGTTGCAGTGCTGCCAGTTGAGTCCCCAGGCACCGATCGAGGGCTTGGTGACGAGCACGCGAATCTCTCCGCGGGTAAACGCGGCGAGCTTCTCTTCCTTCGCATCGGGGGAATCTGAGCCGGACACTTCCACCGCTCCATCGATCAGGCGGGTGAGTAGGGCAGATTCGTCGTTCAGATGGCACCAGGACACGGCGTGCTCGGCGTCCGCCACGGCGGAGGCCGCCGCTTCGCAGCGCTCCACGAGCGTGCGCCGGTTCTCTTCGCGTTCTTCCTGCAGCCCCACGGCCGGCATATCAAAGAGAGTGTCCGGGCGAGCTTCCCGAGCCTCAACGACAGACACGCGCTCGATGAGTTCGGGGAGTATGTGGCCGGCGTCCGAGAAGCCGAAGTCCGAAGGCCGGCGAATAGCTCGAGCCCAGGTCGCGACCCACTGCCAGAACGGTCCCGAGGCATGCCCCTTCAGCCGCCACCCCACCTCACGGCTCGCGGCCGCGAATTTGGCACGGCTCGTACTAGTGCGGTTGTCGTTCACAAAGAACCGGGTCAACATGTCCATGTACCCGAGATCACCGAGCGCTTCCGAGGAGGTGCCCAGCTCGATGTAGTCATTCGGCGCCGCTGTCGCCGTGCCGAGAAGCCGGTATTGCACCCGCCGCATGAACTCCGTGACCTCTGCTCGGCGTGCGCCGTCGAATGACTTGATCGCTGAGGACTCGTCGCAGACGACGCCACCGAACCGGGACCAGTCGAACTTGTTCAGCTGCTCGTAGTTCGTCACGGTGATCGGCGCCGTCACCTTGCCTTCACGGGACAGGGCGGCGTCGTGGCCGAACTTCTCCGCTTCGGTAACGATTTGGAATCCCACTGCCAGAGGTGTCACCAGCAGCACAGGCTTACCGGTGTGCTCGAATACGTTCTGCGCCCAGGCGAGCTCCATGGGTGTCTTCCCGAGGCCGCAGTCAGCGAAGATGCCTCCGCGCCCGATGCGCACCGCCCACTCGACCAGGGACCGCTGATAGTCGAACAGATGGTCGGGCATCACCACGGGCTCGAACCCACCGGCGTTCACCAACTGAGCCTTGCGCGCAAGGAACTCGGTGTACGATGACGCGCTCATGCGTCGTCACCGTCTGTCTGTGTGACCGTGACAGCCCCGGCCTTCGCGTCCTGGTATGCCTGACGGATGATCGTGAGGACGGTGGGTAGCGCGTTGGCTTCGCTGGCTGCATGTCCAAGCGCTTCGATCAGGCCGCGGTCGCCGTTGGTGTCTGCGAGCTCGGTCAACCAGTCCCGCCCGGACGTGTCCTTCGGTCTGGGTGTTTCGATGGGCTGCACGACGAACGGTGCCCGTTTCCCCCGGGTGACGGTGAGAGACACTGTGACCGGGTTTTCGAGGTGCGACAGGGCGCTGATCCTGATGCCACCGACAGCCTGCCCGCCGAACGTCACACCCGGGTCGCCGAATAGGGTCAACTTGCGGCCGGCGTAGGCGGACGAGTCGCTGCCCCAGCAGGTGACGAGGACGCGTCTCATGGACTTGGAGGGCTTGAAGGGCCGCCCGGGGAACTCGACCAGGTGAACCTCCACAGGCTGCTCAGCAGACCCGGCCTTGACCTGGCTGACGGTGACTGTTTTGGGGCCGTCGATGTAGTCGTCGTAGTTCTGCTGGTCCGATTTTGGTTCTGTTGTCGATGCGATATTCATCAGACCTGGATCTCCTCTTCCTCGTTCTCGTACAGGGCCCAGGTCGGCGGTGTCAGCGTTGCGCTCTGATAGCCGGGCCATGTGTTCGTTTCGGTGCAGCGCGCGTACAGTTCGCGCGCTCGCTTGGTTCGTTCTTTGGCGAGGTCTTCCCACATGAAGTCGAGGTCATACACACCCACCAGGTGAGGGGCCGCCGTTTCCACGACGATGAACTTGAACGACTCAAGCTCGGTGCCAGTGATCGCCGTGTGCGCCTCCGCATACCAGCGGTCCTGGATGTGGTAGCCGAGCCGTCCGACCGCAGCGTTGAACCCCCTCGGGGACGCATCTCGGGCTGTTTTCAGGTCGCCGCCGTTGATCCCGTCGTAGATGTCGAACCGGGCACGCATTGGTACGCCGTCGATGGTGGCGAACAAGCTCACCTCGCGGCCGGCGACAGTCTCAAGAACCGACCGAGCGTCAGGATGAGCAAGCACGGCTTCCGCCATGGCGTCGACCTTGCCAACGTCGTCAGGGCTGACAGGTGCGAAGCCCAGGGCGCGCTGCGCGGCAGCCCACTCTTCGGTCGCCTTCTTGGTGGACACGTTGCCGCTTGGCGTCAGGTGCTCGGGCGGGTACTCGATCACACCGGTTCCGACTCCGAGGACTTTCGCGTGAGCAACATGGCCAACATCGAACGCCCTCTTTCCCGGCTGCGTGGTGTCCATGTAGTGCCGGTAGATCGCTGGCGCTTCGAGGATCTTCCGGACGCCGGTGCTGCTGAGCTCAGGGCGACGGTGATACTCATCGTCGGGAAGGTCCGGGATGATCCCGGCAAGTGTGGCGGTCACAGGTCGACCTCGTAGTCTTCGCCCTCGATCAGGTCGTAGGGGTTTCCCTCGAGTGGGTCGGGGGCGGTGAACTGCACGAGCGTCGGGGTCGACGGTGCCGGGGGTCTGATCGGGGTGACGTTTCCGGAGAAGTCCGGGTAGAGGATGTCTCTGACAGTGGGCATCGGGTCGCTCATGCGGTCACGACCTTCCCGTCGCGGAGGGTGTAGAACACGCCCGCCTTGACCTTCTTGCCGTCGACCTTCACCGACTGGACGGAGACGATGCGGTAGTCGTCGTCACGCTCTGTGAGGACCAGCCAGCAGCCGAGCGCCCCGGAGGCTTTGGAGTCTTTGCCGGTGACGATCGCGACAGACTCGGCACCTTCGACCGACGCCGCCGACTGGTAGCCGGTGTTGGACGCCGCCGACTGGTAGCCGGTGTTGGACGCCGCCGAGTAGTTGCCGGTGTTGGACGCCGCCGAGTAGTTGCCGGTGTTGGACGCCGCCGACCGGTAGCCGGTGTTGGACGCCGCCGAGTAGTCGCCGGTGTTGGACGCCGCCGACCGGTCGCCGGTGTTGGACGCCGCCGACCGGTAGCCGGTGTTGGACGCCGCCGAGTAGTCGCCGGTGTTGGACGCCGCCGACCGGTCGCCGGTGTTGGACGCCGCCGACCGGTCGCCGGTGTTGGACGCCGCCGAGTAGTTGCCGGTGTTGGACGCCGCCGAGTAGTTGCCGGTGTTGGACGCCGCCGACCGGTAGCCGGTGTTGGACGCCGCCGAGTAGTCGCCGGTGTTGGACGCCGCCGACCGGTAGCCGGTGTTGGACGCCGCCGGAACGTCATCCTTCTTGACGTTCTCCCACACGAAGTCGATGTGAGCCTTCACCAATGCTGGGATGGAAAGGCGTGCACCGACCTTGATGCGACGTCCAGCAACCTTCGAATCGTCCTCGCGCTTGCCGTCGACATCATCCAACGTCACGGCGTGATACACCGAACCCGCTGGCGGGTAGTAGGAGAACACGTCGAGAGGGCTGGTCACAGCGTGGAAACCTGTGCTGCAGAGACGGGCGGGCGCATCCTGTTCGTACGTCTCACCTTCGACGTATTGGAAGCCCCGGCATGTCAGGTCCTCGTTGAAGCCTTTGAACGCGTGGAGTTCACTCATGGGTGTTGCCTTTCGGGTTGGTGGGCTGGTCGATGTCCCATGCGAGACAGGCGCCAGCGAAGAAGATGATGGAGAGGACCGCAGCAAGGCGGAGAAGGTCGTCGTTGTGTGCGGTACCGGCGGAGTAGCCGACGAAGATCGCGGCGATGAGGCAGACGATGAAGAACACGCGAACCGGTTTCATCGGAACGTCACCCCCGCAACCGCAAGGACAAGCCATGAGGCGGCGACGGCACCGATCACGAGGACGACGATCGTCGCGGCGACTGCTGCACCATTCGGACGTTTCGGCTCACGTCGCACCGGATCGGGCACACGTTCCGCCCAGTCCATATGCGACTCGTAATCGAACGTGTCCGGGTGCATCAGCACGTCACCTCCAGAACCTCGGGATCCTCCACCGGTTCGGCCGGGATCGGGATGATGAACGACTTCCGGTGGTTGAGGGGCAGCACCACCGCGGCATGACGGCTCACGACGGCACCACCTGAATGGCGCCGTTGCCGCCACCGAGCCGCCGCCGCAGTTGCTCGACACCCTTGAGCGTCACCCGCACCTGAGGCGGGTCAACTACGCGCGCTCCGGTGCCCGGGTGGTAGTGGAACTGCGGCTTGATCGAGAGGAACCCCTTCTCCACCCGGTCTGCTTTCGCCTGCCATGCCGCGCCAGCACGGAAAGTCCAACCAATGTCCGCCAGCCGGGAAAACAACCGCTGCGGACCCATGTTCGAGATGCCTGCGTGGGCGAGCATCTTCGCCGCCTCACCGACCGAGTAGTCACCCTCAGCCGAAGCGATCGCATCCCACGCGATCGCACGCGGCGTGAGCTCGGCGTTCTGCTGCGCGAGTTCGACGTTCTGCTCTTCACGCTGCACCAACGCTTTCAGCGCGGACAGGTAGTCGGTGGGGAGCGCGAGATCGTCGGCCGGGTGACCGTACGATCCAGTTCTCCTGATCTCGGGAAGAACCGTGCCTGTGAGCCAATGGCGGAATCTGACCGCTTCCGGCTTGTCCGATCTGATGACCGCTTCGTACATGCCCGACTCGTTGACGATGGTCACGTTCGGGTTGCCGCGATTACCCTCTGTCAGGCGGAGGGTATCCGTTGTGGTCGGGTCGAGCCTCGCCGCGACGTTGGACGGATTCGAGATCCCGAGGTAGTTGCACAGGTCAGCAAGTACGAACCATGTCTCACCGTTGATGGTGAGGGTGCGTACTTCCACCCCCTCGAACGCGAACGGGACAATGTCGGCGCTCATGCGGACACCCGCTCGTGCTGCGCGTCGTGCTGTTCCCAATCGATGGGCTCGCGACCCTCGCGCCTAGCCCACGCGTTGACCGAATAGCGCTTCCACGATTCGATGACTTTCTCCTCCGCCTCCTCATACCAGGCTTTGGACACATCCCACGAAGACTGGGCCGAACGGAGCCTGGCCGTCTTCTCTTCCTCCGCGAGCGCGACGGTCGCTTTGATTTCGCCGTCCTCGGTGAGGTCGAACTCCGCCGACGCGCGAAGTGCTTCGAGAAGCGCGAGGAATGCGTGGCCCACCGCGATGTCACGCATGAGGAACTGCGAGTCAGCCTTGATGAATTCGTGCGGCGCAACGGTGTAGTCGTCGAGGTCGGCGAAGGTGCTCGGCCGACCTCCCGACGTCTTGGGTACAATTGCTTCGGGCATTACTGGTGCCTTTCTCTTGATTCGCCTCGGTTGCCCCCGAGGCGTTTCCTTTTGTTCGCCTAAGCCGCACGACGTCCGTGCGCCATGTCGTGGTCCAGCTCGGACTGGACGTACCGGACGAGCCGGCCAATTCGGTGGAAGCGCAGCGGGCTCGATCCCGCCTCCTTGGCTTCCTTTTGCCGCCACGCACGCAAGGTGTTGACGGGGATATTGCAGTGCTCGGATGCCTCAAACTCGGTCATCCAAACCACTCCCCCGCTCATGCGGAGTACCTGTTCACGAAGTACGCCTGCCCCTTGCCCGTGACCTTCGGGGTCTTGTTCACGGTCACGTGACCATCGGAGTGGGTTACAGCGGTCTCCTTGATCTCGAACAGGCCGAGTTCCATCGCACGCTGCGTCGGCATGTTCCAGTCGGAGCCTGCTCGACGGATCAGGTATCCGTCCTCGCGGAGCCGTTCGAACAGTCGGTTCTGACCGAGTTCGATGCCGTTGCCGCGAAGCACTTTCGCCAACTCGCCGACAAGGACTGTGGTCTTGGACGTTGCGACCGCATCTGCGAATAGCACCTTCGGTGCGTCAAGCGCTGCCTTGGCTTCGAGGGCCTCGTTGGCTTCGATCTGGGAAGCCAGTTCGCGGAGTGCTTCGGCCCGCGTCTGCGGAAGCGCCATCCCGTGGCGTGCGAGCTCATAGAATGCCTTCACCAGCGCCTTCTTGAAGGCCTTTACGGGGCCAATGTTCCGCATGAACGTCATAAGAAGCGTCGCCTGGGACTCGGATAGTAGCGCTATCCGCGTCCCCTTCGCGAAACCGCCTTGTGGAAGACGCGCACCCTCTCGGATTTCAAATCGGAGTGGGCCGAAATCCTCGAAATCGGCTCGGTTGCCGTCGATCGTGCGGAGCACGGAGGCGTGCTCTATGCCCGTCCCGTCCGCGATGATCTGCGAGGTGGTGGTTAGCTCACCGTCGTTCATGGCGACGAGACTGGTGCCGGCTGTCATTGCTGTTCCTCTCTTTTCTAGGCGCGACAAATAGCGCCCCTGATGGGCGTCCGCGCGCTCAGCGGCTAGGCGAATACGGGTGGCGTGAACTGTTTTGGGGCCACGCCGAGCGCATCGGCGAGCATCAGTAGTTCCGTGAAGCTGAACTCGGACTTCGCAGCCAATTTGCGGTTGAGGGTCGGATATGGAATGCCCGTCTCATCAGAGACGGAACGCTTGGAACGCCCCGCATCGGCAATTGCGTCTCGCACTGCCCTGGCGCTCCACTCGATGACCGGATTGTTCATATGAGCAATCTAATTACTCATCGCGGCAAGTGTCAAGTTCAATCGTTTATCGCTTTGAACACTTGAATTGTCCAAAATGAGTGATAGTGTGTCGATATGAACATCCGACAGAGGGCCGAGATTTTCACGCGATTTGTGGGGCTCGAGTTGAAGGGGAAGATCACAGCCATGGGCTTTACAGCCTCGGCCGTAGCCGAAGCGATCAATCGCTCTCCCGCCGCTTTCAACCGGTGGCTCAACGGGAAGACCGAGATTCCGCTTTCCGTCGTCTGTGAGGCGTGCGAAGTAATCGACATTGATCCGCAGGTGATAGTCGAAACCGCATATAGCCGCCTCGCTGTCGAACTAGGCGAACGCGACGGGTCAACCTACCCCGAAGATGACCGCCTTCCCATGATTCCACCCGCCTCTGGAAGGGCGGTTCCAAAGCTCACGCCGATCCTGGATGTCGCACCCTCCCCCGATACTGAGAGTTCTCTCACGGATGACGATCTCATCGGTGAGGATTGGGATGTGACACACGAGGACGTGACCAAAAAGGACGTCGACCTGGTGGCGAAGAAAGGGCGAAAGAAGGCCGACCAGCCTCACGCGGAGTAGATGGAGGATGCGGTGAAGGTTTTGCTCCGGAGGGCGGCGGAGATGGGGGTCAGGGTGCACGGAGTCCATCTCGACGATGGCGGCCTGGGGTACTACTCCCCCAGCGAGGGGCGCATCTACTTCGACCTGTCGCTCACCCCCGACGAGCGCCGCTGCACGATCGCCCACGAACTCGGGCACGCCCACCACGGCCACACCTGCGACTCGCTCACCGCCGAACGCCAGGCCGATACGTTCGCTGCGGAGCTCTTGATCGACCCGGCCGAGTACGCCGCCCTCGAACAGGTCAGCACTGACCGGTTCTACATCGCCGACGAGCTCGGCATCACCATCGACTTGCTCGACCACTACCGGACGCATTGCCTGCAACGGCTCGGCGCCCGCACGTACAGCACGCGCCCACTTGGACGATTTACGAACACGCTCGCGCGAGCGCTCTCCTGAGAGGATTCGGTATGGCTAGACCACCACTGGTACTCGAGACGTGGGGATCGATTCGGCGAACCACGATCGACGGCCAACCGATCGCATACGCGTATTTCCGCGACGCAAGCGGGAGGCGTCGACAGATGCAGCGCAACGGAAGAACCGAAGCGAATGCGGAGCAGAACCTCATCAAGGCGCTCAAATCTAAGCTCGCGGAGGGGACCGACGCTGACCTCCTCTCCCCCACTTCGTCGGTTAGCGAGCTCGCTGATAAGTGGCTTGAAGAACTGCGACTCAAGAAGACCGTCGCAGGGACATTCAACACGTACAGGAACTCGATTCAGTCGAGAATCAAGCCGGGAATCGGAAGCTTGCGGCTGAACGAGGCATCAGTGCCTCGGGTTGATCGATTCATCAAGTCCATGCTCGCTACGCCGGCAATCGCCCGGACCGCGCGGACGGTCATGCTTCAGATGTTTGCCCTGGCCGTGAGGCAAGGAGCGATCGGCAAGAACCCCGTGACAGAGACGATGCCCGTGCCGGCGGTCAAGAATGTTGTCAAGGTCATCGCCATCAATCACATCCACCGGATGCGAGAGCTTTTCGCGGCGTACGACGAAACCCACACATCGGAACTGTCTGAGATATCGATGCTCATCATGTCCACCGGAGCGAGGACCGGCGAAGGCTTGGCGCCACGATGGGAGCAAGATGTTGCCCTGGATCGAGGGCTGTTGCGAATCTGCGGCACGCTCTCCACCGACCCGGATACCGGCAAGCTCTTCCGCCAAGATCACCCCAAATCGGAGGCTGGACAGCGCGGACTGATGCTCCCGGCAACAGCAGTTCAGATGCTCACCGAGCGTCGTATCAACGCTCACTTTGAGATGGTCTTCCCGTCAAGCACTGGGACGTACCGATGGCCGGCGAATACACGTCGGCATTGGCGCGAGGCTCTGAAAGGGTCCCCGTACGTCGGCAAGACTCCCCGGGATTTCCGCAAGGCAATTGCCACCCATCTGGACCAGACCCTGGGCATTAAGGCGGCTCAATCGCAGCTGGGGCACGAGTCCGAAGAGATCACGACGACGTACTACTTGGAGCGGGCTGAACAGGTCTCAGACTTCGCAGAAGTCATTGAGACGATGTTTCAAAGTAATGGGTAAATACTGGATTCGCGATTCGCCTCGACTCGGTAGCCAACGAAAAAGGCCCGGAATCCGCTAGATTCCGGGCCTTGATTGTGCACCCCCCGGGACTTGAACCCGGAACCCACTGATTAAGAGTCAGTTGCTCTGCCGATTGAGCTAGAGGTGCGTTTCGATTCGTTACCCGAACCGAGGCTCAACACTAGCATCTGATTCGCGCCTCCCGCCAATCGAGCACCCCGCGACGGCGGGTCACGAGACGGGTGCCGATTCCGCACCGGGAAGACACGCCCGGTCGGTAGGCTCTTCGCGTGACTTCGAACCTCGCCAGCACCGCCCCTCTCTCCGACGACCTCGCCCTCGCCCTCCGCCTCGCGGATGCGGCCGACCGCATCTCCGCCGACAAGTTCCGCAGCATCGGGCTGCGAGTCGACACCAAACAGGACCGCACCCACGTCACCGAAGCTGATCTGGCAGTGGAGCGCGCCATCCGCGAGACCCTCGCCGCTGAACGGCCGGCCGACGGCATCCTCGGTGAAGAGTTCGGCACAGAGGGGGATGCGACACGGCAGTGGATCATCGACCCGATCGATGGCACGGCGAACTATCTTCGCGGCGTTCCGGTGTGGGGAACGCTCATAGCTCTGGCTGTCGACGGAGTGCCCGTGGTGGGCGTCGTCAGCTCTCCCGCCCTCGGCCGGCGCTGGTGGGCGGCGTCTGGTTCGGGCGCCTGGACCTCCGAGAACGGTGGCGAGCCGCGACGGTTGTCCGTCTCAGGGGTCACAGAGCTGGCGGACGCATCGATCAGCTTCCAGAGCATCGCCCAGTGGGATGAGGCAGGCTACCTCGATCGGCTGGTCGCCCTCACCCGACAGGTGTGGCGGGACCGCGCATACGGCGACATGTGGTCGTACATGCTGCTCGCCGAAGGACTCGTCGACGCCGTCGGCGAATTCGGTGTGAAGAGTTACGACCTCGCGGCGCTCATCCCGATCGTCGAGGAGGCAGGAGGCCGGTTCACGTCGGTGACGGGCCAGGCGGGTCCGGGCAATGGTTCCTCCCTCGCGAGCAATGGATTGCTGCACGAAGCGCTTTTGGAGGCACTAGCGTAGGCGCAAGACCCGAGGAGACCGATGAGACCGACCCGTCGTCCGCACCGCAGTGCGATGCTCGCCGCGGTTGTGGCCGCCCTGATGACCGTCAGCCTTACAGCCTGCGTTCCGTTCGGGGATGTCATCCGCGACCGGTTCTTGCGCAAGGCTCCGCCGAGCGCGACAGCGCCGGCCGATCCCTCTGGCGGTACGGATGCAGCCCCGGACTCGGGGGGAACACCCACCGACTTTCCCGATCTCGTCGTCGGCGAGTGCATCGACGATCTCGACGACTCGTACACCGGTCCGGGCTTCCCGGTGGTGGACTGCTCCGTTCCGCACGACAGCGAAATCTACGCCATCCCCTCCGTGGGAAGCGGCTCCTACCCGGGCGACACGGCCGTCGAGAATTCCGCAGATACGAGCTGCCATGACGCTTTCGCAGCCTACGTCGGCATCGCGCCCGAGGCGGCGGAGGCGGGGTGGAGCTCCTATCCCCCGGTCGAGGAGACCTGGGACCAGATTCATTCGGCGATCTGCGTCGTCTACCTCGACGGCCAGACCACCGGCAGCCTGAAGGGTTCGGCACAGCCGCGGGGCGAACAGAACTCCTGATCGCCCCGTCGCCGGCCGCCGCCGCTTCAGCGCGCGGTCACGACGTCGTCGAGTCGTTCGTAGCCCTCGGTCAACCCTTTCGCCTGCCCGGACGCGACGATCCCGTCCCGCGCCTCGAGGCTCGGGTAGACGGCATGCACGCGCAGACGGCTGCGTCCACCCTCCAGCGGTTCGAAGCTCAAGGATTCGATGCTCACGACATCCGGAAAGCCTTCGAACTCGAAGGTCTGGATCGCGAATTCGTTGTCGCGGACCACATGGAAGACGCCGTGGAAGGCGTACTCCGCACCGTCGGTGTCGCGGTGCACATAGCGATAGCGACCCCCGGTACGGAAGGAATACTCCTCGATGACCATGGCGTACCCTCGGGGACCGAGCCAGCGCGCGACGAGGTCGGGGTTGCGGTGGGCCTCGAACACCTTCTCGACGGGAGCGTCGAACTCGCGCACGACGTCGACGAACGGCAGCCCTTCCGGGGCGGTGATGGTGACGGGATTGCTCATGATCATTTCTCCTTGTTATGGGTTCCTCCGCCCCCACCGGCCCGGCCCCGAGCGGGGCCGGGCTCGGCGAGAACGGCGTCCAGCGTGCGGAACTGCTGTTCGCGCACGAGGCGGTAGCCGTCGATCCACGCGGTGAGCTCTTCGAGCGCCCCGGGGTTCAGGTGCACAGGCCGCCGCTGCGCGTCGCGGCTGCGGGTCACGAGCCCGGCGTGCTCCAGCACGTGGATGTGCCGAGAGATCGCCTGCGTCGTGATGGCGAACGGCTCCGCCAGCTCGTTGACCGTCGCCGGCCCCCGACTGAGGCGGGCGACGATGGCCCGTCGCACCCGGTCGCCCAACGCCTGGAACGCCCGGTCGAGCCGATCTTCAGCCGCCGCATCCTGCTGCATACTCAATTAACTCCTTTATCAACGTTTCTGTTGAATACAGTAGATCGAACTCTTCACCGTGTCAAGGCTTCCCGGCCACGACGTCTATCACTAGGTTGGGGACGGTGAGCACCGCAACCGCACCCCCCTCGTGCACATCGCGAACTTCCGCATGGACTTCGGCCGCACCACCGTCATCCGCGACCTCTCCTTCGACATCAACCGGGGCGAGACGTTCGGCTTCCTCGGAAGCAACGGGTCTGGCAAGACAACGACGATCCGCGCCCTCCTCGGCATCTACCAGCCGACCGGCGGCACCCTCCTCATCGACGGCCGGACGTTCAGCCCGGAGACCGGCGAGCGACTCGGGTACCTGCCCGAGGAGCGCGGGCTCTACAAGAAAGAGTCCGTGATCGACGTGATGGTCTACTTCGGCAAATTGAAGGGGCTCGGCAAAGAACACGCGCGTCGGTGGTCCCGTGAATACCTGGAGCGGGTCGGCATCGGCGAGAAAGAGAAGGTGCGCCTCGACAAGCTCTCGGGCGGTCAGCAGCAGAAAGTGCAGCTCGGCGTGACGATCATGAACGACCCCGAGCTCCTCATCCTCGACGAGCCCACGAAAGGCTTCGACCCGGTCAACCGCCGCCTGCTCATGGACATCATCGACGACCAGAAGAAGGCGGGATCGACGGTGATGATGGTCACCCACCAGATGGAGGAAGTCGAACGACTCTGCGATCGCGTGATTCTGCTCAAAGACGGAACATCGCGCGCCTACGGCACCGTCGCCGAGGTGCAGGAGCAGTTCGGTGGCACCGTCATCCACGTCGACCACACCGGCACGATCCCCACCTCCCCCGACTACACGCTGCTGTCGGATGAGCGCGGCCACGCCCAGCTCGAGGTCGCGAACGACGCCGATGTCAGTGGCATCCTGCGGGCGCTCGTCGACGGCGGCTTGAACGTGGCGCGCTTCGCCCCGACCCGCAAATCGCTCGACGACATCTTCGTCGAAGTCTACGGAGCCGAGAACAGGGAGCTCGGCTGATGGCCCAGCACAACCTCGGAACCGTCATCACGTTCGAGTTCGTCCGCACGATCACCAAGGGGCGGTTCTGGGTGGCCACCCTGTTCGTGCCGGTCATCCTGATCATCGTGTTCCTCCTCGTCTTCGCCTCCAACAGCTCGACCGATAAGAGTGCCGCCGCGCAGAAGGACGCCCACTTCTCGTTCGAGTACACCGATGCCTCCGGCCTGGTCGACCCCGCCGTCGTCGACAAGCTCGGCGGCACGAAGGCCGAGGGGGACGTCGCCGGCGTCGCCGCAGTGAAAACCGGCACGGTCGACGCCTTCTTCGCCTACCCGGCCGACCCGGCGAAACAGCCGATCAAGGTCTACGGCGCCGACAGCGGCGTCTTCCAGAACGGCCGATACTCCTCGGTCGCCGAAGCGATCCTCACGACGAGCGTCGAAAGTCGGATCGACTCCCCCCAGTACTCCGCGATCCTGCAGGGCACCGTCTCTTCCGACACAACCACATTCAAAAACGGGGAGGTCGCAGGCGGCTTCAACGCCGTCATCCCCGCCCTGCTCTTCCTGGTGATCTTTTACATCGTGATCCTGCTGCTCGGCAACCAGATGCTGAACTCCACCCTCGAAGAGAAGGAGAACCGCGTCACCGAGATGATCCTCACCACGATCAACCCGACGAGTCTCATTCTCGGCAAGGTGATCTCGCTGTTCATGATCGGGATCGTGCAGATGTTGGTGTTCGCGATCCCCACGGTGCTCGCCTACCTGTTCTTCCGCTCCCAGCTGAACATCCCCGACCTCGACCTGTCGGCGTTCGTGTTCGACCCGCAGCAGATGATCGTGGGCGCGCTCATCCTGCTCGGAGGGTTCTCGCTGTTCACCGGAACGCTCGTCGCCCTCGGTGCGGTGATGCCGACAGCCAAGGATGCGGGCCCGATCTTCGGCGCGCTGATGGTGCTGATCTTCATCCCCTTCTACACGATCGCTCTCATCATCAGCGACCCGAACGCCACGATCGTGCAAGTGTTCTCGTTCTTCCCCTACTCGGCGCCTGTGACCGCCCTGCTGCGCAACGCGTTCGGAACGTTGCCGTTGTGGCAGGCGATCATCATCATCGTCGAGCTCTTCGTGCTCTCGGCGATCGTGCTCCGGGTGGCTGTGCGGCTGTTCCGCTACGGGTCGATCGAGTACACGAACAAGGTGAAGATCCGGGATGTGCTCGGCCGCCGAGCACCCGCCGCCGAACGGTCGGGCGGGCGCTGATGCGCGCGGTCGTCATCACCGCCCCCGGAGGTCCCGACGTTCTCGCTCTGACCGAAATGGACGACCCGGTTCCGAGCGATCGGGAGATCCTCATCCGGGTCGCCGCGGCCGGACTGAACGGCGCCGATCTCGCGCAGCGCCGCGGCTTCTACCCCGCACCGGCGGGCGCACCGGACTGGCCCGGGCTCGAGGTGTCGGGCGAGGTCGTCGGGCTGGGCGCATCCGTGACGGAATGGGCGGTCGGCGACCGGGTCTGCGCACTCCTTCCGGGCGGCGGCTACGCTGAGCTCGCCACAGTGGATGCGGGCCTGGTGCTGCCCGTGCCGGCCGGAGTCGACCTCGTCGAGGCGGCCGGGCTGCCTGAGGTGACGGCGACCGTCTGGTCCAACGTCTTCCACAACGCCGGCCTGCGACCCGGCGAGAGCCTGCTCGTGCACGGCGGCTCCAGCGGGATCGGTTCGATGGCCGTGCAGCTGGGCGCCGCGATGGGCGCACGCGTGTTCGCCACCGCCGGCACCGCCGAGAAGGTCGCGTTCTGTCGCGCACTCGGCGCCGAGGTCGCTATCGACTACCGCGAACAGGACTTCGTCGATGTCATCGCTGATGCCACGCGCGGGGTCGGCGTCGACGTCGTCCTCGACATCGTGGGCGGCGACTACATCGCCCGCGACCTCGAAGCGCTGGCGGTCGGCGGGCGCATCATGTCGATCGCCGCGCGCAGCAACACCCCCAGCAGCATCGACGTGGGAACGCTGATGCGCAAGCGCGCCCGCATCTGGGGAACGACACTGCGCGCCCGACCGCTCGCAGAACGCGTGGCCGTCATCGCGTCCGTTCGCGAACACGTGTGGCCCCTGCTCGATGCCGGCCGGGTGCGCCCGGTCATCGACTCCGTGTTCCCGCTGGAGGATGCCCCTCAGGCCCACCGGCGCATGGAGTCGTCGGTCCATCGGGGCAAGATCCTGCTGCAGGCGGGTTAGCCGGAGCGTCCCGGAAGGCGCTCACCTTCCGACGCACCACCTCGAGCCTGCCGGGCGGCGACCGAGCGGGGACGCGCATCCAGCAGTGCGGCGAGCCCGACCCCGATCGCGTACGCCACGAGGTCGAACCATTGGAACGTCGACCCAAGAACGAGGGAGGCGCCGGGGATCGTCTGGGAGAGCTCGGCCGGCACCGGTGTCAGCTGGAAGACCTCGATCGACCAGCAGAACGCCAGCGCTACGGCCACCGGCACGACGATCCGCACCCGGGGTGCGATGAATGCCACGAGCACGTAGATGAGAGCCGCATACAGCGCATCCCCCAGGAAGCCGCCGAGGTCGCCGCCGACGAAGCGGTGGACCAGCAGTCCGACGGCCAGGATGAGCGCACCGACGGCGGCGAATCGCATCCTTCTCGACCGACCGTCCATCGTCGAACCTCTCCCGTCCACCGCGTGGACACCCCTCGACGATACGGCGGGCGCAGCGATGTCGCATCCGTCGTAGGACCGACCGTCACCGGGCGTGGGATCGGACCTACGCCTCCGCTGTCAGCCGCCCGGGCAGGAAGGGCAGCACGGGTGCACGGTAGACGAGTCTCGTCGGGCCGTCAGCGGTGACAATGGTTTCGGCCGCACCGAACTTCCACAACCGATTGAACAGGAAGACGCCGACCGACGTCGGGCCGTCGAGGGCGATCTGCCAGGTGCCGGTTCCCCACTGGGCGGGATGCCCGTGCCCGTTGTACACGACGGTCGGCTTCGGGTACCAGCCGATCCGGGGCCGATGGAGGGTGATCTCGATGCGGCGCGGCGAGGAGGATGAGTCGGACACAGGGACAGCCTACGGGCGGCTCAGACCGGATGCGTTCACGGGCGCTACGTCGTCGTCACGGCGATCGCACAGTCATCCCGCCCCTCGCTTCCACCGTGTCGGTCTCAGACGCGGTCGGGCTGTCGGGAGAACAGAATCGGTCGGAAGAACGCGGCGAGATCGTCCGTCGCGGTCAGCGGGAGGATGTTCGCCACATACTGGTCCGGCCGCACGACCACGACGGCACCACCGCGGTCGACCCCGCGCTGATCGAAGATGTCGTCGCCGCGTTCGGCCGCGAACACCTTCTGCAGGTCGATCAAGCCGAACGGGCCGACCCGCGGCTTGAACACAGCGGGCACCGCACCGAGGTCGACGCCGGTATGGTCCTGCTGGTAGATCACCGTGATGTCGAACCACGCGTCCTCATCGCCGTCCGGTGGCGTACACGCCACGACCGGGGACTCGGGCGAGTGGGCGAGCCACTCCGCGAACCCGGCGAGCGCCGAGGGCTCCCCCGCCTTCGCGGCGTCGGCGAAGACATAGAGGCGCCAGCGGCCGTCTGCCTTCGCCTGGTGGCCCAGGTGCACGGGGTTCGTGTCGCAGACGCGTTCGACGATCGCCGACTTGAACCGCTTGCCGAGCGGGTACCCCGTTGCCAGGCTCTGATGCTCGGGTTGCCCTATCAGCAGTGACGGCGCGTACTCGGTCATGAACCCGGCCGGGAACTCCGCCGTCCTGACGTAGAAGTCCTCCAGTTCTGACGGGTCGGCGAGGTCTTCGGGTTTCGTCGCCATCAGGGTCGACCACTCTTTGTCGAAGTCGATGAGGTTCTTGGCCACCACCTGCCGCTCGGCGGAGTATGTTGCGAGCAGACTCTCCGGGCTGCGGCCCTCGAGCACGTGCGCGAGCTTCCACCCGAGGTTGAAGCCGTCCTGCATCGAGACGTTCATCCCCTGTCCGGCTTTGGCGCTGTGTGTGTGGCATGAGTCGCCGGTGATGAACACACGCGGCGCCCGGGACCCGATCGCCCCGGTCGGCACGTCGTCGAACCGGTCGGTCAGGCGATGGCCGACCTCGTAGACGCTGTGCCATGCCACGCTCCGCACATCGAGGCGGTACGGATGCAGTATCCCGTTCGCCTGTGCGATGATCTGCTCGATTGTGGTGGCGCGCACCGCGCCGTTGTCGTCGGCCGCCACCTCACCGAGATCGACATACATTCGGAAAAGGTGTCCGCCCTCGCGGGGAATGAGCAGGATGTTCCCTGTCTCGGACTGGATCGAGCACTTCGTGCGGATATCCGGGAAATCGGTGACCGCGAGCACATCCATGACGCCCCAGGCGTGGTTGGCCTGGTCTCCGGCGAGGTGGCACCCGATCGACTCGCGCACTCTGCTGCGCGCCCCGTCCGCTCCGACGACGTACCTCGCGCGCACGATACGTCTCTCGCCCGCCCGGTCTCCCACCGTGTGCTCAAGGGTGACCGTCACCGGGTACGCCCCCGTCTCGGCGATCTCGAGGCGGACGAACTCCAATCCGTAGTCGGGGGTCATCCGGGTCGGCGAGGTCGCCATCACCTCGGCGAAGTAGTCGAGCACTCTGGCCTGGTTGACGATGAGGTGCGGGAACTCGCTGATCCCTGCCGGATCATCGACGGCGCGCGCCGATCGCACGATCCGCGTTGGGTCTGCAGGATCCGGTTTCCAGAAGGCCATCTCCGTGATTCGATAGGCCTCGGCCGTGATCCGCTCGGCGAATCCGAACGCGTCGAACGTCTCCACACTGCGGGCCTGGATGCCGTCCGCCTGGCCGATCGCGAGCCGGCCGCCGCGCCGCTCCACGATGCGCGTCGTGATGCCGGGGAACTGCGAGAGCTGCGCGGCGGTGATCATGCCGGCCGGTCCGCTGCCGACGATGAGCACGTCGACCGCATCCGGGAGTTCATCGGGACGATCGATGCCGACACCGGCCGCCGCCTGGATGCGCGGATCACCGGAAACATAGCCGTGGTGGTGGAACTGCACGGACTCTCCTCACTTCGTCGTGGGGACTCACACCAGCGAGTCATATTCGCTATTCGAACACACGATTCTTATATCGCACAGCCACCATACCGCAACGCCGAGGGGCCGGATGCGATCCGCACCCGGCCCCTCGGTGGAACCCCGTCCGACCTTCGTCATCGCGTCGACTTGTACTCCGGTGCCAACGAGAGCGCGCTGAAGGTGAACGGGCGCGTGACACGGATGAACCCGAGCGGACAATGCTTGGTGCCGGCCGGAATGTAGATCGACCCGGACTCGGTGATGGTGCGCCGCTCACCGTCGATCTCCATGTAGATCTCGGCACCGAGATCCCGCGGATTCTCCGGGTCGCTCCCCGTCCAGATCAGCACCTCGTCGTAGTCGTGCACGTGCTCATTGACCCAGTGGGTCTCCTCGTCGAGCTCGGTGACCCAGATGTAGGTCATGTGGATGCGGCTGTCCTTCTGCGTCAGCCGGCCCACGAGTTCGAAGCCCTCGCCCAGGTTGGCGGGTTCCTCCAGGCCTGCGGCCTCACCCTCGTCCGTCCACTCCACGTCGAGCAGCGGCAGGGTGTTGTTGAGCAGTTCGTCGATGTGACTCACTATTCCTCCTCTATCGATTGGCTGCCTCGACGCTAAGCGAGCCGCCGAGCGCCGCTCCAGGAGTCGGCAGCGAGTGTTCCGGGCGTGTCAAGGCGCCGTGCGGCGAGCGTCAATGCGCGGCGATCACAGCACGGCCGGGCGCCGCTGCCATTCGGTGATCACCGGTCGGTAGCCCGAACGCGACCAGAACGGCCCGGAGCGCGGATTCGCCACGGCGTAGCTGAGCAGGGTGTACGGCGAGGCGGTCGCATCCAGGATGTCGTGCGCGATTCCGACGAACTCAGCACCCATTCCGGCGCCCCGCTCGCTCTCGTCGAGGTACATGACCACGAGGTACTGTCCGCCGACGAGCGCGAGGGGCGGCGAATCCGGCTCCGGCGATGCTTCGTCGGGCATGACATGGATGAACCCGGTGATCGTTCCGCCTCGTTCGAGCACCCAGGTGGTGTCCGGCGCCCGCCGAAGACGATCGCGATAGGCATCGGCGAACATCGAGGCGGCCTTCGGCCGCACGGTGACCCCGGCGAAATGTGCGTCCAAGGCGAGAAGCTTCTCATCGAGCCGGCCGAGCACCTCGGCGTCGTCCACCGTCGCCGTGCGGACGACGCCGCCCTGAAGCGTTCGCGGGAGGCCGGGGGCCGCGCCCTGGTGCGAACGCGGGCGAGGCCTCAGCGCCCGGATGCCGGTCGGCCCGAAACCGCGACCATACAGCGCGTTGACCAGCGCGATATCTCGCGACGGCACCGCCACGCGCGCGGAACTGTCCCGATCGCCGCGCCGCTCGGCATCGGTGATCTCGGCCAACCATGCGTCGAGCACGCGCTCGACGGCGACAGTGCGCTCACCGTCCTCACCGGCCGACCGCAGGTCGAGCGAGTGACGACGGAGCGCACCCCAGACGGCGTCCAGCGAATCCGCCTCGACGGCCTCCAGCCGCGCGATCGCTTCGGCGCCCGCCGCGCCGACCCTGGCCACCCGATAGCCGGCGGCGGTCGGATCGAGGGGCGCGAGCGGCCCGATCAGCGGGTCGAGATCGCGCATCCTGTCGTTGTGCGCGCGGGTGATGTCCATGGTCGGCGTCTCCATCCTGGTCAGGGCCGGTCACGGCCAGGCTAGAGGCGGCACGGCGGGCCGGGGTTGACGATGCCCGAAGCGGCATTGGATCCGGCCGCACGCTTGCATTCGGGCCGGTTGAGCGGCGCTCGCGCGGGCGGAGAGACTGGCAGACGAAACGAGAGGGGACACCCATGAGCAATGCCGACATCGTCCGAGCCCACTACGACGCCTCACGGCGAGGCGACCTGCCCGGCATGGTCGCCGACTTCGCACACGACATCGTGTGGACCGAATGCGCCGGCTTCCCGACCGCGGGAACCTACATCGGGCCGGAGGCCGTGATCGACGGCGTGTTCGGGCCGACCGCCGCCGAATGGGACGGGTTCGCGGTCTCGGTCGACCGTCTCGTCGTGCAAGACGACGCTGTCGTCGCCATCGGCCGGTACACGGCCACGCACCGCGGCACGCGCCGTTGCCTGGACACGCGCACAGTGCACCTCTGGACGCTCGCCGACGGACGGATCATCGGCTTCGAACAGATCGCCGACTCGCAGCTCGCCGCCGAAGCGGCCGGCGCATGACCGCCCGCGCCCGCGATCTCGGCATCCCGGTCGGCTCCCTTCCGAGCGGCATCCACAACGCGATCACCGATGTCGCCGGCGTGAGGGTAGGCCACACCACGCTCATCACGGGCGACGGGCCGCTGGACGTCGGAGCGGGACCGGTGCGCACCGGCGTGACGGTGATCATCCCGCGGGACGAACCCTGGTCGCATCCCCTGTTCGCGGCGCCGTTCCGCCTCAACGGCAACGGGGAGCTCACCGGGCTGGAGTGGGTGCGCGAGTCCGGCACCCTCACCAGCTACATCGGCCTCACCAACACCCACAGTGTCGGCGTCGTGCGTGACGCACTCGTCGCGGACGAGGCACGACGTCGCAACGGCGATCGCGGATTCTTCTCCCTTCCCGTGGTCGGCGAGACCTGGGACGGGGTTCTGAACGACATCAACGGGTTCCATGTGCGCCCCGAGCACGTCCACGCGGCGATCGCGGCGGCGACGACCGGCCCCGTCGCCGAAGGCAGCGTCGGCAGTGGCACCGGGATGATGGCCCACGGCTTCAAAGGGGGGATCGGAACCGCATCCCGTGTCGTCCCCGAAGAGTCGGGTGGATACACCGTCGGCGTGCTCGTGCAGGCCAACCACGGCGCGCGCTCCCGCTTGACGATCGGCGGCGTGCGCGTGGGCGAGCTCTTCGACCGCGACCTGCCCCCGGTCGAGCGTTTCCTCGACCGGATCGGCGAAGAGGAGGGCTCGATCATCGTCGTCGTCGCGACCGACGCCCCGCTCCTGCCGACGCAGTGCGCCCGCCTGGCCAAGCGGGCCGCGCTGGGCATCGGCCGCACCGGCGGGGCCGGTGAGAACGGCAGCGGCGACCTCGTGCTCTGCTTCAGTGCGACGAACGACACCCTCGCCGGCGGATTCGAGCGCGGCGCGGCGCTGACGAGCACGATCGAGGTCCTCGCCAACGAGCACATCGATCCGCTCTTCTACGCCACCATCGAGGCCACAGAGGAGGCCATCCTGAACGCCATGCTCGCTTCGCCCACCTTCGTCGGGGTCGACGGATTCACGGCCCCCGGTCTGCCGCACGACCTCCTTCTCTCCTACTTCGCCTGACCGGGCGCACGAAGCCGCCCCGCGACACTCGTCGCGGGGCCGCTTCGTCGTCTCAGCCGACGTCCGTCTCAGCCGACGAAAGCCTCGGGCAGCTCGAGCGTGTCGGCCAGCAGAGCCTGCGTATACGGATGGTGCGGCTCGTCGAGCACGGCCGCCGTCTCCCCGCGCTCCACCACGAACCCCTCGCTCAGCACAGCGACGTTGTCGGCGATGCTGCGCACCACGGAGAGATCATGGGTGACGAAGATCATGGCCAGGCCGTCGTCCAGGAGGGAGCGCAGCAGTTCGATCACCGACGCCTGGACCGACACATCCAGAGCACTGGTCACCTCGTCGCAGATCAGCAGGGATGGCCGGCAGGCCAGTGCCCGGGCGATCGCCACGCGTTGCCGCTGCCCACCGGAGAGCTCCGCCGGATACATCCCGGCCAGACGCGACGGGATCTCAACCCGCTCGAGCGCTTCGGAGACCCGGCCGGCCGTCCCGCGCGCACCGAGATCTTCGAACAATCCGAGCGCGGCCGACAGGCTCGATCCAACGGTTCTGCGCGGGTTGAGCGACCCGAACGGGTTCTGGAAGACGTATTGGAGCTGTTTCCGCGCGGCATGAGAACGCTCGCGCGCGGTCAACGGCAGGGGCTGCCCATCGAAACGCAACGCCCCTGTGTACTGTTCGTGCAGACCGATCAGGCAGCGCGAGAGCGTGGTCTTCCCGCTGCCCGATTCGCCGACGATCGCCAAACAGCGCCCGGGTTCTACGTCCACGGACACGCCGAACAGCACCTGCCTGTCGCCGTAGTAGGCATCGATACCCTCGGCCTCCAGCGTCGCCGGCCGGCAGACCACCGCAGGCCGGTCCGGTCGGTCGACGATCCGTCGGCGGTGCGGAAGCCTCTCGATCTCCTCGGCGCGGATGCATCGCACGAGCCCGCCGGACCGCACCTCGCGGAGAGCGGGTCGGCTGGCGCAGGCGGCGGTCGCGAAATCGCAGCGCTCACGGAAGACACAGCCGTCGGCGCTCTCCCCCACCCCGGGTGCCCGGCCACGGATCGGCCGGAGCACCTGACGCTCCCGAGCCGTCGGCACCGCGTCGAGCAACGCGCGGGAGTACGGATGCAGCGGCCGAGTCAGCGCGTCCGCCGCCGAGGCCAGCTCGACGACCTGACCGCCGTACATGACCGTGACCGTGTCCGCCACATCGCCGACGACCGCGAGGTCGTGACTGACATAGATCGCAGCGATGCTGAAGTCGACACACAACCGCTTCACCAGGGCGAGCACCTTGGCCTGCGTGGAGACGTCGAGCCCGGTCGTCGGTTCGTCGAGCACGATCACCCGGGGCCGCGCGACCACCGCCATCGCGATGGCGATGCGCTGCTGCTGCCCGCCGGAGAGTTGACGCGGCTTGCGGCGCAGGAACGCGTCGTCGCTCGGGAGCCCGACGGTCTGCAGCACCTCCCGAACGCGAGCGAGGTTCTCCTCACGCGGCCCGTCGAGACTCTCCGTGAGCTGAGTGACCAACGAGAGCGACGGGTTGAGGGCCGTGGCCGGGTCCTGGGCAACATAGGCGACCAGCCGACGGCGTGCATCCCGGAGTGCTGTGCCGGTCAGGGTGAGAAGCTCGACACCGTCAACCGCGACCGATCCCGCGGTGATCCGGGCTCCTGGGCGCGCGTAGCCGAGAAGGCCGAGGGAGACCGTACTTTTTCCCGACCCCGATTCACCGACGACGCCCATCACCTCCCCCGGTTGCAGGGTGAATGAGAGATCATCGACGATGAGTGCGCCGTCGGACTCCCGCGCGATGGTCAGATGCGAGACCTGCAGGGCGGCGGTCATCGGTTCGTTCCTTCCGTTCGTGCGATCACCCGTGCGGCGCCCTCGGCGATGAGGTTGCCCGACACGGTGTAGATCACGATCATGACGATGGGCGCGAGTACGGCCAGCGGTTGGATGCCGAGCCCGGCGCGGTTCTCGCTGACCATGAGGCCCCAATCCGAGGCCGGGGGCTGGATTCCGTATCCGATGAAGCTCATCGAGGCGAGGATGCCCACCGCCCACATCAGACGCACCCCGAGCTCGACGAGGAGCGGCGACGAGACGTTCGGCAGCAGCTCGCGAGCGAGGATCGTACGGCTCGGCATCCCGACCGCCTTGGCCCACTGCACGTACTCCCGGCCGATGACCGGCAACGCGGCCCCGCGGATGACACGGGCGACCCCAGGGATCAGTGCCACCACGACGAGCGATACCAGCAGCCACGGCGTCGGCCCCAGCACAGCCACGAAAAGCAGCGTCAGCAGAATGCCGGGAAAGGCGAGAAGCACATCCATCGCCCGCATGAGCACCGTGTCGACGCCGCGCCCCCAATACGCGGCGGCCAATCCGACCGCGGCGCCGACCGCAACGGAGAGCACAGCCGCGGTCGGCGCCATCCAGGCGATGTAGATACCGCCGCTCAACACTCGTGAGAGCACGTCTCGACCGAGCTGGTCGGTGCCGAGCCACGCCTCTGCGGACGGTGCCGCATACGGCAGACCCACCGGCTTCGTCGGATCGTGGGGGGCGAGCAGGCCGCCGAAGACCGCGAAGAGCGTCGTCGCCACAAGAAGCACCACCCCCAAGCGCACGCGGGGCGCCGCCCAGAAGCGTCGGAGACCGACGGCGCGCGGCCGGGCCCGCGGAGGAAGCGCGAACGCCTCGGTGATCGGTCGGTTGCTCATCTCGTTCTCTCTCTCAGCGGCTCTGCGCCGCGCCGCGGGTGAAAATGTCCGCGACGAGGTTGAGCACGAAGTAGGTCACGGCGATCAGCAGCACGATCGCCTGGATGACGGGGATGTCCCGGTTGTTCACGGCCTCGACGAGTGCGGCGCCGATCCCCGGATACGCGAACAGGTACTCGACCACGACCACGCCACCCACGGTGTACGCGGCCACGAGGCTCGCCGCCGGGATCACCGGCGCCAGCGCGTTCGGCAGCGCATGCCGGTAGAGAATGCGCCTCGTCGAGAGACCTTTGAGTCGTGCCGTCTGCACGTACTCGCTGTTCATCGTGTCGATGAACGCCACGCGGACAAGCCGGGAGAGGTACATCACCCCGGTGACGACGAGGGTCAGCACGGGCAGCACGAGTGCATCCGGATGCGCCAGCGGGCTGTCACCGGGCGGAATGAACGACACCGGGGGAGCAGATGGAACACGGTCGTGCCCAGCAGAGCGACGACGACCGTTCCGATCACGAACTCGGGTGTCGCGTTCACAACGATCGAACCGCCCAGGAAGATCCGGTCGAACAGTCCGTCCCGGTGCTGAGCCGCGTAAACGCCGACCACCAGCGACACCGGCAGCATGATCAGCATCGAGACCGCGCTCAGCGTCACCGAATTGCGGATGCGCTCCCCCAGCAGATCGGACACGGGCACCCCGTTCACCAGTGACTTCCCCCAGTCGCCGTGCAGAATACCGCCGAGCCAGCTCAGATACTGCTGCCAGATCGGACGGTCCAGACCGAGCTGGTCGCGCAGCAGGGCGAGCGACTGCGGTGTCGCCCTCGTGCCGAGCACCACGTGCGCAACATCGCCCGGCATCGCTTGCGTCACGAGGAAGATCAGCAGCGAGACGATCAGAAGAGTGAGCAGCCCCTGAAGCCCCTTCACGAGAACAGACCGCGCCTGCCGCGCGCTGACACGCGGCGGGGCGACGGGGGCACTCAGCAGATCGACGGCCACGGCGGGCTACTTCGAGCCGAGGGTGACGCCGGCGAAGTCGGTGGAGGCACGACCCCAGAGATCCGGCTTCAGTCCGTGCACGGAGTCGCGGTACGCCACGATGCTCTGCGGGTACGCCGCGACGATGTTCCCGCCCGAGGCGTAGTCGATCGCCTGCATCGTGGTGATGAGCGCGCACTGCGTCGCGTGGTCGGACGTCGCCATCATCTCACCGACGAGCTTGGTGAACGCGGGGTTGTTGAAGTGGTTCGCGTTCTCGACACCATCTGGCAGGAAGTGCGTCGACGCCGTCACGACGTAAGGGCTCCCCGAATAGCCGATGTAGAACGGCCAGTCACCCCAGCCGTTGAGGAAGGTCGCCGTGTCCAGCTTCTTGACCGTCACCGTGACACCGGCCTGAGCGGCCTGCTGCGCGTAGAGCTGGGCGGTCTCCATCATCCCCGGGAAGGCGCCGTCGGTGGCGAGTTCGATCGAGAGGTTCGACTGGCCCGCTTCGGCGAGCAGCTTCTTCGCCTTCGCCAGATCCTGCGTGCGCTGGGGCACATCCGGCGCCGGGCAGTCGGTGTTGTTGCCGAGGTAGTCGTCTCCGATGGAGGCGAACCCGCCGAACGCGTTGTCGATGATCTGCTTTCGATCGACCACCAGCTTCAGCGCCTCCTGCACCTTCGGATCGCTGAACGGTTTGGTGTCGACGCGCATCGAGAGGGTCATGTATGCGCCGCTCTCGCTCACGAGCGTCTTGATGTGCGACGCCGTCTTCAGCGAGGCCACATCGGTGAACGGCACCGAGTACGCCACATCGATCTGACCGCCGCGCAGCGCGTTGGTGATGGCCTGCTGGTCTTGGAAGAACTGCAGGCGCAGGTTCTTGAAGCCGGGCTTCTCGCTCCAGTAGTCGTCGAAGCGGGTGAGCTGCGCCTGCTGGCCCGCGGTGAAGGAGACGAGGTCGAACGGCCCAGTGCCCACCGCCTCCCCCTTGGCGTCGAGACCGCGCATGAGCAGGTCCCGCGACGCCCACACCTCGGGAAATGTTCCCACCGGCTTCTTCAGGTGGAATTCGAGCGTGAGGTCGTCGACCTTGGTGATCCGTGCCGGGTCGACGAAGTCGATCTGCGTCGAAGCGGGATAGTCGTTCTTCGGATCGAGCATGTAGCTGATGCTCTGGATCACGTCGGCGGCGGTGAATGCGCTGCCGTCGTGCAGTTTCACATCGGGGCGCAGCTTCACCGTCCACACGTCGAGAGCGGCGTTCGGCGTCATCGACTCCGCAAGCCGCATCGTCACACCGCCTTTGTCGCTGTACTCGGTCAAACCGTCGTAGAGCTCCTGACGCAGAGCATCTGCCGACGCCGACGAGGTGGCCGTGTACGGCTGGATCTGATCCTTGTTGTTGCCGACGACGCCGAGCACGAGTTCGCTCTTCGACGGCGACCCGCCCGAAGCCGAACAGGCGGCCGCGCCGAGCAGCACGGCTGAGGCGACGAGCCCGGCCGCGAGGCTGCGGCGGAAGCGCAGGGATGCCATGGAGAACTCCTTTGTCTCGGGGGTGCCCAGGATGACCCGTGGCGTGCCGACACTCTGCTCCGTCGCTCCGTCGCCACTCAACCGGGTCGGGTCATCATTTCCGGGGATGTCAATCCGCGTTCTGGGAACGTCAACTCCGCGCCCGTCCGCTCTTCGCCCCCGCTATCCTGTGTCAACGGTGCGACGAGGCACCAGGATCGGGAGACGCCATGCATCCGTCGAGAACGCCGGCCGAGCCGGCGAGCGCGATGAACACCGTCACACGCGGGTTCGCCGCATTCCAGGAAGCGATCTCCCGTTCGCTCATCCCGATGCAGGTCTCGAGTTTCAGTCCCGAGAACTTCTGGAGCCGCATCCGGGCCGCCGAAGCCGATTGCGTGCAGTTCACAGAGGTCACCGCCTCCCGGCACACCGCCGTGCGCGCGCCCGAGAACATCGACCGCCACTCCCGCGGTTATCTGAAAGTGAACGTGCAGCTCGCCGGCACCGGTCTCCTCATCCAAGACGACCGTCAAGCGCTGCTGCGCCCGGGCGATCTCGCCGTGTACGACACGCAGCGCACCTTCTCACTCGCGTTCGAGGACGATTCCCGTTCTCTCGTCGTCATGTTCCCGCGCGAAGCCGTCGACATCCCGCCCGACACGATCGATCAGCTCACCGCCGTCACCGTCTCGGGCCGTAAGGGCGTCGGCAACCTGGTCGTGCCGTTCCTCGCCCAGGTCGCGAGCAATCTGGAGCAGCTGCGCGATCCTTTCGGGCCACGCCTCGCGCACAATGTCCTCGACCTTCTCAGCACCACCCTGTCCGCCTCGATCGGCGAGCGTCTACCCGACCGCGGGCAGAACCGTCTGCTTTTCGAGCGCGTGCTCGACTACATCGATATGAACCTCGGATCCACCGAGCTCACCCCCGACAGCATCGCCGCCGTCCACTACGTCTCGACGCGCCATCTTCACGGGCTCTTCCAGGCCCAGGGGACGACCATCGCCGCGTGGATCCGCAATCGCCGTCTCGAGCGCTGCTGCCGCGACCTCCACGACCCGTCCCTCATCGATCGCCCCAGCTCAGCCATCGCCCGTCGCTGGGGTTTCCACGACCCGACCCATTTCTGCCGGGTCTTCAAGACCTACTCGGGTCTCACCCCTACTGAGTTCCGGATGTTGGCGGAGGCGCGGTCCGCCGCGGCCGCACGACCCCTGCCCGAGTGAGGCGCCCGCGCGGCTGCGGAGCGATATCGATTCACGACGATCCCGCTGGCGAACCCCGCCGATTCGAGCAGCTCGAGAGCGATCCCGCGCGGCGGGAAGATCGATCGCCCTCCGCCTGCCGCCGCCGGATTGATGAAGAGTTCCAGTTCATCGACGGCTCCGACGTCGATCAGCGCGGAGACGAACCCCACACCGCCGAACGTCACATACGTGCGGTCATCCGCTTTCAGCGACTCCACTCCGGCCAGAAACCCTCCGGGCACCACCGTGGTGCGTTCCCAGTGCGACACGATCGGCCGTGAGCTGAGCACAACCTTGTCGAGTTCGGTGATCCGGTGCGCGAATCGGAAATCGCTCTGTGCATCCATCGCGTCTGCGATGCCCGCCCAGTGTGCGAGATAGCCTTCCTCCACCATCGGCCTGCTGAGCAGGATGGCATCGGCCCTCTCGAAGGTGGCATTGAACCGGTCACGAAGCGGGCGATCCCACGGCCAGTCCGCACCCCAATCCCAGAGCTGCCAGCTCACCGTCGGATCGCTCGCCTCGACATACCCGTCGACGCTCATCTGCATCTGCACGATCAATCGGCCCATAGCGGTTTCCTCACGGTCGGCCCTCCACAAACCGGAAAAGGCCCCAACTCCCGCCGATTTCAAGCAACGCGTGACAGCGACCTGATGGTGGAGATGGCGGAATTGAACCCCCGTTGGAGCCCCTTTTACAATTACATTGACGACGATACGTTCTCAGAAAAATGTGGGCAAAGGGTGGGCGCGGCATCGACGTGGGGGGCTTCACGGCGTGGAAGCGCTCAGCTCGACTATCACCGCGGACGCCACTCCGCGCCGCCTCTGCGATGCCACGCAACGCTTCCGTCACCGATGTCGACGACCTCGAGGCGAAACCACCACGTCTCATCCGGGCCCCACCCAGCGATGAGCGATGCGGTGTCCCCGTCGACGGGCACCGGCAGGCCCGCGGCCTGCAGATAGGCGGCGGCGCTCAAATGCACGCCGTCAAAATGCTCCCCAACAGAGGTCCAGTCGGGAATCACCCACTCGCCGATGCGCCCAGTGGCTCGGTACCAGTCATGCCGACGCGACGAGGTGAGGTCGAGCGGGAACCGGCGACACAGTTCCGCCCAGTCATCCGCAGTGCTGATCTCGTAGACGCGCGCACGCGGGTCGATACCCACCGGCCGCGTCTGCGCCTCTTCCCACCCCATCGAATCCTCGATGAGATGCAGGCCAACCGGTCCAGTAGCGCCGACGCTCCGAGTGGTAGTGAAAGAAGCCAGCGGTACGAGTGGTGTGGACCACCACGAGCCAGAGAAGCTCGCCGTCAGGTCGGAGGGGCGGTCACGACGAGCCCGATGCTCCTCCGCCACGGCCTTGGCACGAAAGGTTCGAATGTCCGGCCGCACGACTCGTGGAGCGTTCTGCCGGCCGAATTCGAAGTCGACATCCCATTGATCGGACCGATCGATCGGAGCATCCCACCACTCCGTTCCCGGTTGGCCGAGTAGCACCTCGGCGGCGCGCTGCAGTGCCGGCCGCAGGATCGGGAGGGCGCACAGGAAGTCTTCGCCGTCGGGCTCCTGCCAGTAGCGGGCTGAGCTCACGGCCTCCTCGAGCACGTCGAGCGGATTGATGAGTTCCGTGAGTATCGGCGCGTCCAGAAGTGCTGCCACCAGGTCATCCGCACTCTCGATGGGCGGGACCCCCGGTACCGAAAACCTGCCAGAGTATCCGTCCGCACCCCGCGCGTTGTCCGCTTCGAACCTGAGGTATGCCCGGCCAGCACCCGTGGATGGATCAAGTTCACCGCCAAGTTCCATGATGGCGTTGAGGAGCGTCGCCGAGAGTTTCTGGTTGCCGCTCGTGCCAGCCGCTACAGAGAGTGACGCCCTTCTACCTCGTGGTCCACTAAGCAATGCATCGGCATCGATCTTCACGGGCTCACAATACCGACCGTGTCACCTCTCAGCCTTAAGTCTACGAGCGATGGGCCGCAGAAGGACGTGTTATTCATTGGATGAGGCGGCACGATCGTCGGGGTCCCGTCGACGACGCCAAGGCCACCGGCCACGCCGACCGTCGCGTGGCAGCGTATGCACGACAGCGTCAGGAACACGAAGCCGCCGCGATAAGGCACGCCAAAGAGCGTGAACGTGCAGCCGCACAACGGCATGCCGCGGACTCCCTGCGGGGGCTCGAGGCAAGATGGGGCAGCCACGCCGACGCCCTCAAACGACTAAGCGAAGTTTCGCAGGCCCCGGTCGACTCCGGGCTGAGCAGGACGCCGCTCTTCTCGAACGTGACGAGCTGATCGCTCAGCTTCGAGAGGCTGGCGAGAGTTGGAGCTCCCTCGTGGCACGAACGGGATTGAGCCGTCAGGCGCTCAGTAACCGTGGGCAAAGTGTGGGAACAAGACAAAACTGGGGCCTTCTCCGAAACCGGAAAAGGCCCCAAATTCCGCGGAATACCGCGGACCTCAAACAACGCGTGACAGCGACCTGATGGTGGAGATGGGGGGAATTGAACCCCCGTCCACTGCTGTGGTCATATGCCTTCTACGGGTGTAGCCAGTACAAGCGTTCTACTCGGCTCCGGAATTCGCCACTGGCACCTAAACCGACGAGCCCAGTCTCAGTTGAAGTCCCTCTATGCCCTCAGACGAAACATAGAAGCAATCTCTCTAAATTACGCCAGGATCCGGGTAGAGAGCATTCCCGGTCTGACGGTCTCTATAAGTTGCGAAGGAACTTACGCCGCGAGGGCGAAGTCTGCCTTGGCAGAGACAGTGCGGTTTGAATTGGCACTTATTTTTTTGCGGGCATCGTTTACGAGATAAGCCTGCATCCTCGACCCGCTTCTCACACTCTCGCAGACAATGTCGAAACCGATCATCCCCATGCGACGGCCGCGAGGCCGGGTCACTGTCACGCGCTGTTGAGTTGTTTCATAACTATCGCCGAATCCGACGAGCTTCTCATCGTACAACATCGCGGAGCGCCGTTCTATGCCACGATCGGGGAATGGCTGACGCGATCATCACCGTTCAGGGCGAATACGAGTTGCACCATCCGGCCGAACGGGGCACCGTGCGCCTCACGGTCACCTACGAGGGCGAGAGCCGGGATGAGGTGCTCGCCCTCGCCACTCAGCGCCACATCTCCCTCACCGCCGAACTGCGCGACATCCACCACCCCCAATCGGGACCGGTCACCTGGTGGGCATCGGACCAGCTGCGCGTGTGGGGCGAGAGGCCCTGGAATCAGGACGGCAGACAGTTGCCCGTCGTCTACCACGCGCAGGTCGGGATCGACGCCAAGTTCAGCGATCTCGCCGCCCTCTCCGACTGGGTGGGGGTCGTCTCGCTTCTCGACGGCGTCGCGGTGAACGGCATCACCTGGTCGCTGACCGAAGCGCGCAAGCAGACCCTCGTTCAGGAGGCGAGACGGCGCGCCGTGGAGAACGCCGTGGCGAAGGCCACGGTCTATGCCACGAGTCTTGGTCTCGGGTCGGTCAGAGCGGTCGCGCTGAGCGACCCGGGGATGCTCGGCGACGGCTCCTCCCCCGGAGTTCCGCCCCAGCCGCTGTTCGCCCGCGCGGTCTCGGCCGATCTGAGCGGCGGGGGCACGCTCGCCCTCAAGCCCGAGGACATCACGATCGCCGTGCAAGTGCACGCGCGGTTCGTCGCTTCCTGATCGGCTGTCGGGATCCGCGTCCCGGAGCAGACCCGCGCGAAGAGGATCAGGCCGGTTCGACCAGAACCGAGCGCAGTTCGGCGAGTTCGATCTCGTCGAAGCCGGCGTCGAGAAGGTAGGCGCGAACGCCACCGTGGTCCCGATCGATCAGATCGAGGACCGACTCGAGCGCCTCCGGCGGGCTGCCTCCCATGATCGCTCTCAAGCCGGGAGTGATCGCCACGCCGTGACTCTCCACGAGCTGCAGCATCCGTTCGAGCCAGGGACCGCGCAGATTGTCCTCCGTCGCGGCGTAGTCGGCCACGACGGTCTCCCTGTCGACTCCGACCGCGAGCAGCGCGAGCGCGACGACGATGCCCGTCCTGTCTTTTCCGGCCGTGCAGTGCACGACGACCCCGGCCTCGGAGGTGTCGGCGATCTCGCGCAGCGCCGAGACCACGACGTCCCGGTGCTGCAGCGCGATCTTGGCGTACATGTCGTTCAGGGTGGCGCCGATCGTGCTCTGCGAACCACCGGACCCCTCGAAGACGGGCAGGCGCAGCACATCGACGCCCAGCCCGGCCAGGTCGTCGGGCAGAGCCTGAACCTCGAACTCGTCGCGGAGGTCGATGACGACCTTCACGCCCAGCTCCCGCAATTGCTCTTTGCCGGTCTCACCAAGTGAATGCAGGCCGTCGGAGCGGAAGAGCTTGCGGGAGCGAATGCGGCCGCCCGCAACCGGATACCCGCCCACATCGCGAAAATTGTACGTTCCGCTGACCTGGATCCGTTCGGGCGGAGTGCTCATTCTCTCAGTCTGGCATGCACGGGAGCGCGGTCGAGGTCGTCACTCGCCGAGATGACGGCGACTGGACATCGCACGGTCGGCTTCTCTCTTGTCCTGCCGCTCGCGCAAGGCCTGCCGCTTGTCGAATTCGCGCTTGCCTTTCGCCACTGCGAGCTCGACCTTGGCGCGGCCGTCGCTGAAGTAGATCGAGAGGGGGACGATGGTGTAGCCGCCCTCTTTGACCTTGTTGTGGATCTTCAGAATCTGCGCTTTGTGCAGCAGGAGTTTGCGCTTACGCCGCGGTGCGTGGTTGTTCCAGGTGCCGTCGGCGTACTCCGGGATGTGCACGGCATCGAGCCACGCTTCGCCCCCGTCGACAAAGGCGTAGCCGTCGACGAGAGAGGCGCGACCGGCGCGCAACGACTTCACCTCGGTGCCCGTCAGAACGAGCCCCGCCTCATAGGTGTCTTCGATGAGGTAGTCGTGGCGGGCTTTGCGATTGGTGGCCACCACCTTCTGGCCACGTTCCCTGGGCACAGCGCACTCCTGACGATTCTGATCGGATGTCGCCCGGCGTTCACCAGGCAGCCACCCAGTCTATCCGACTCAGACCTTCAGGTAACGACTGATGGCGAAGTTCGCCGAGACGGCCGCCAGCACGATGCCGACGAGCAGCAGGATCGGCGCGACGAGCAGCGCATCCTGCTCTCCCACGAAGTTGATGGACTGGATGCGTTCAGAGAGGTATCCCTGCACGAAGAATCGCACGATCGCATACACGGCTCCAGCGGCCAGCACCGAACCGATCAGCGCTGCGACGACGCCCTCCAGAATGAAGGGGGTCTGGATGAACCGGTTGGAGGCGCCCACCAGGCGCATGATCCCGAGCTCCCGTCTTCGCGAGAATGCCGAGAGGCGGATCGTCGTAGCGATGAGGAGCGCGGCCGCTATGAGCATGAGCGCGGCGATGCCGATCGCGGTGAAGCTCGCTGCGTTGAGGATGGAGAAGATCTGGTCGAGATAGCTTCGTTGGTCGACGACACTCTGCACCCCGGCCGAGCTGGAGAGCGTCTCCGTCAACACCGCCGATTGCCCCGGGTCTTTGAGGTTCACCCAGAATGTCGGCGGGATCATCTCGGGCGTCACGAAGTCGGAGATCTGGTTGCCTTTGAACTGCTGCTTGAACTGCGCGTAGCCATCCTTCTGATCCTGGAAGTAGAACTTCTGGATGTAGGGCGCGAGTTCCGGTGACTTCAGCTGGGCTTGGACCGCAGCGATGGTCTGATCGGTCGCCGCCCCGCCGGCGCACTTGTCGGAGTCGATGCACATGTAGACCGCGACCTGGGCCCGGTCGTACCAATACGTCTTCATCTGCCCGATCTGCATCTGCAGAAGAACGGCCGTGCCGACGAAGGTCAAGGAGATGAAGGTGACAAGGATGACGGACACGACCATGGACAGATTGCGTCGGAGCCCGTTGGCCGCCTCGGACCAGACCAGTGCGAATCTCATTTGGTCGGCCCCACGTTCTGCTCGCCGCTCGGATCGGTGTCGGCGCGAAGGCCTCGCAAGTCCAGGTTCGCGGTGAAGTTCAGGTGGTCGGGCAGCGCCTCGTCCGAGGCGGAGTGAACCGCAGGGGGCTGAGCCGGCTGAGTAGGAGTGGGCTGCGGCCGTTGCACGGGGGCAGGCTGCGGCTGTTGCACGGGAGCGGGCTGCGGATGTTGCACGAGGCCGGGCTGCGGCTGTTGCACGAGGCCGGGCTGCGGCTGTTGCGCGAGGCCGGGCTGCGCCACGGGTGCCCACTGCGGAGCCGGCTGAGCTGTGGGCGCCGGAGCGGTGACCGGTGTCTGCGGATTCGCCGCAGGCATCACCGGACGCGCCATCGCGGCCGCCTGCTGCGGCGCGGACGCCGGCTGGGGCATGCCGGAGGACTCCGCCGCGCGGCGCGCATCGGCTTCCTCGGTCGCCTGCTGCGGGATCGTGGGGATGGCAGTGGTGAAGCCGTAGCCGCCATGGCGCTCATCGCGCACGATCTGGCCGTTGACGAGCTCGATCACGCGACGCTTCATCTGATCGACGATGGCGGCCTCGTGTGTCGCCATCAGCACGGTGGTGCCGCCGGCGTTGATCCGTTCGAGCACCGCCATGATGCCCGCGCTCGTCGCGGGGTCGAGGTTGCCCGTGGGCTCGTCCGCAAGGAGCACCTGCGGCTTGTTCACCACCGCGCGTGCGATCGCGACGCGCTGCTGCTCACCACCGGAGAGCTCGTGCGGGAGCCGTTGGGACTTGCCGTCGAGTCCCACCATCTTGAGCACATCTGGCACAGCCTCCTGGATGAACCCGCGGGACTTGCCGATGACCTGCAGCGTGAACGCGACGTTCTCGAAGACGGTCTTGTTCGGCAGCAACCGGAAGTCTTGGAAGACGACTCCGATGTTGCGGCGGAAGTAGGGAACCTTGCGGCTCGAGATCGTGCCCAGATCCTGCCCGAGGACATGGATCTTCCCCTTGCTGGGCTTCTCCTCTTTCAGGATCAACCGCAGGCAGCTCGACTTGCCCGAGCCGGAGGCGCCGACGAGGAAGACGAATTCTCCGCGCAGCACTTCGAGGTTGATGGCGTTGAGCGCCGGGCGCCTAGTGCCCGAGTACTGTTTGGATACGTGTTCGAACCGGATCATGACTTCTAGAGACTAAGCAACCCGCGGCAGAACCGCAGCAGCGACATGCCCGACAGCGCAAGCCTGAATGCCCACCGAACGAAACCCGAGCGACGCCTATCCAGCGAAGCGGAACGTGTTCGTGTCGCGACGCACGAACCCGACCGACTCGTACAGCCGGATCGCGGCGACGCGCGACGGACGCGAGGTCAGGTCGAGCGTGCGGATCTCCTGCTCCGCTGCGCGTCCGATCATCGCCTGCAACAGGGCCCGGGCGACACCACGGCCGCGTGTGCTCTCGTCCACCACGACGTCGTCGATGTGACCCCGTACACCGGTGGGGATCGGAAACGTGACCAGGGTCGCCATTCCCACGACAGTCTCACCGAGCTTCGCGACGAAGAGTTCGCAGGCGTCGGCTGCCACCACCCGCTCGAGCAGTTCGCGATCGAATGCGGCGCTCGAGGAGAGCTGGGGGATCAGCCCGGCCACCGCATCCGCGAGGCCGCTGTCGAGCTCGCGCGCGACGACGACGGTGAGTTCCTCCGACACGTCAGGCCTCGGCCTTGGCCCCGGCACGCCAGCGGATACCGGCCGCGATGAATCCATCGAGGTCGCCGTCGAACACGTTCGACGGGTTGTTCACCTCGTAGTCGGTGCGCAGATCTTTGACCATCTGATACGGGGCCAGGACGTAGCTGCGCATCTGATCGCCCCAGCTGGCGGTGATCACACCCGCGAGCTCCTTCTTCGCAGCCGCCTCCTGCTCGCGCTGCAGCAGGAGGAGCCGGCTCTGGAGAACCCTCATGGCCGCGGCGCGGTTCTGGATCTGGCTCTTCTCGTTCTGCATCGAGACGACGGTCCCGGTCGGAAGGTGGGTGATGCGCACGGCCGAGTCTGTGGTGTTGACGGACTGCCCTCCCGGACCGGAGGAGCGGAAGACGTCGACCCGGATGTCGTTCTCGGGGATCTCGATCGACTCGGTCTCCTCGATGAGCGGGATGACCTCGACGGCCGCGAACGACGTCTGCCGTTTGCCGGCCGAGTTGAACGGGCTCATCCGCACGAGCCGGTGCGTTCCGGCCTCCACGCTGAGCGTGCCGAAAGCGTATGGAGTGTCCACCTCGAAGGTCGCCGACTTGATGCCGGCTTCCTCCGCGTAGCTGGTGTCCATCACCTGCACGGGGTACTTGTGGTGCTCGGCCCAGCGGAGGTACATGCGCAGGAGCATCTCGGCGAAGTCGGCCGCATCCACCCCGCCTGCGCCGGCGCGGATGGTGATGACCGCGGGGCGCGGGTCGTATTCGCCATTGAGCAGGGTCTGCACTTCGAGGTCGCCGAGGCTCTTCTGCAGCGACTCCAGCTCGCTGCGAGCCTCCGCCGCCGTCTCTTCGTCTCCCTGCCCGTCGTTGGCCATCTCGACGAGCACCTCGAGGTCGTCGAGACGCTGCTCGATGGAGGCGATGCGCGCGAGTTCGGACTGCCGGTGGCTGAGCGCGCTGGTCACCTTCTGCGCGCGCTCGGTGTCGTCCCAGAGGTCGGGGGCGCCGGCCTCTTCGCTGAGTCGGGCGATCTCGGCGGTCAGGGCGTCGACGTCGACGACGGAGCGGATGTCGGAGAAAGTGGAGCGCAGTTC
The DNA here is from genome assembly GCF_020009625.1 of Leifsonia poae. Classification (NCBI taxonomy): domain Bacteria; kingdom Bacillati; phylum Actinomycetota; class Actinomycetes; order Micrococcales; family Microbacteriaceae; genus Leifsonia; species Leifsonia poae. The sequence continues at coordinate 25,801 of NZ_JAIHLP010000001.1, read as the reverse complement.
GGCGATCTGCTGCGAAAGATCGAGTTCAATCATGTCGCCGCCCAGCTTACCGGTGCCCACGGTGGGCCTGCCGAGCGCCGGAACGACGGCGTAAGCGGTTGTACTGTGTAAACGATATGACTTCCGCCGAGCGCCCCTTCAGTTTCCGCTCGGTCGCCCTCGCCGCCTTCCTCCCCACGCTGCTGTTCTCCATCGGAGAAGGCGCCATCATCCCGATCATCCCCATCGCCGCCGGCAATCTCGGGGCGAGCCTGGCGATCGCGGGCTTCATCTCGTCGATGGTGATGCTCGGTGAGCTGGCGGGCGACATCCCGAGCGGCTGGATCGTGTCGCGCATCGGAGAGCGCACCTCGATGATCTACGCCGCCCTCGTGGCGATCGCCGGCGTCGTCGTCTGCCTCGTCGCGCCGAACTACTGGGTGCTGATGGTCGGCATCTTCGTCGTCGGTCTGGCCACGGCCGTCTTCGCCCTGGCCCGGCACGCCTTCATGACGTCATACGTCCCGGTGAAGTACCGGGCTCGCGCCCTCTCGACGCTCGGCGGGATCTTCCGCGGTGGCTGGTTCATCGGCCCGCTGATCGCCTCGGCCGTGATCGCGATCACCGGATCGACGCAGTCGGTGTTCTGGATCTTCATCATCAGCTGCCTGGGCTCGGTGATCGTCTTGTTCGTGCTCCCCGACCCCGAGAAGATGTTCGGGCCGTCACCGGCCGCCGGGATCGACGGCGCCGCCGTTCGCGCCGGGGAGCTCAGCGCCGGCGAAGAGGAGGCGGAGGAGCGCACCCACGGGTTGTTCCGAACCATCTGGTCTTTCCGCGGGGTGCTGGCGAGAATGGGGACCGGTGTCGCTCTGATCGGCGCCATCCGCTCGGCACGCACCGTGATGATGCCCCTGTGGGCCGTCAGCATCGGGCTCAGCGAATCGAACACCGCCCTCATCATCGGACTCGCCGGCGCCGTCGACTTCGCTCTGTTCTATGCGAGCGGCCAGATCATGGACCGCTGGGGGCGCATGTGGAGCGCACTGCCGTCGATGCTGGGGCTGAGCATCGGGTTCCTCGTGCTCGCGTTCACCCACGACCTGCCGACGAACATCGTCTGGTACATCGGGGTGTCGATGTTCCTCTCGGTCGCGAACGGCGTCGGCTCGGGCATCATCATGACCCTCGGCGCTGATCTCGCGCCGAAGGATCAGCCCGCGCCCTTCCTTGGCGCGTGGCGATTCTCCGGCGATGCCGGTCAGGCCGCCGCGCCCCTTCTCGTCTCGCTGCTCACCGCCCTCGTCTCGCTCGCGTTCGCCAGCGGCATCGTCGGCCTGCTCGGCCTCGTCGGTGCCGGGATGCTCGCCCGGTACATTCCGCGTTACGTCCCGAAGCGCCCCCGTCCCGCCTGAGCCCGTGGGCATGGCGCCCTCCGAGGAATAGTCTCGGAGACGGCACGGTTTAATGTATGCAAACGCATGTAAATGACGAACGGACGGGCGACACGGCATGACGAAACCACTGGAACTGGGCATCGACACCTTCGGCGATGTGACCGTCGACGATCAGGGGAAGCCACTCGGCTACGGCCATGTGCTGCGCAACGTCGTCGAACAGGGCGTCCTCGCCGACGAGGTCGGCCTCGACTTCATCGGGGTCGGCGAGCACCACCGCGAAGACTTCGCCGTCTCCGCACCGGAAGTGGTGCTGGCGGCCATCGCCGGCCGCACCCAGAACATCCACCTCGGAACAGCGGTCACCGTGCTCAGCTCCGACGACCCGGTGCGCGTGTTCGAGCGCTTCGCGACCCTCGACGGCGTCTCGGGTGGCCGGGCCGAGGTCATCCTCGGGCGCGGGTCGTTCATCGAGTCGTTCCCGCTCTTCGGATTCGACCTCGCACAGTACGAAGAGCTCTTCGACGAGAAGCTGAACCTCTTCGCCGAGCTGCGCAAAGAGCAGCCGGTCAGCTGGACAGGCCAATTGCGCGCACCACTCGAAAACCAATCCGTGTACCCACACCTCGACAACGGACCCCTCAAGACCTGGATAGGCGTCGGAGGCAGCCCGGAATCGGTCGTGCGCGCCGCGCACTACGGTCTGCCCCTGATGCTCGCGATCATCGGCGGCGGGCCGATGCGGTTCCAGCCCCTCACCGAGCTGTACCACCGCGCCCTCGAACAATTCGGGCACGACACCGACCTTCCGATCGGTGTCCACTCCCCCGGCTTCATCGCCGCCACCGACGAAGAGGCGAAAGAGATCCTCTGGCCGCACTACGAGGCGATGACCAACCGGATCGGCCGCGAGCGCGGCTGGCCACCCACCACCCGCGCCCGATTCGAACACGAGGCGGGAGAAGACGGCGCGCTCGTCGTCGGGTCACCCGAGACGGTCGCGAACAAGATCGCCTACGCCGCACGTGGCCTCGGGATCGAACGCTTCGACCTCAAGATCAGCAACGGGACACTCGGGCACGACCATCTCATGAAGGCCATCGAGCTCTACGGCACCGAGGTCGCTCCGCGCGTGCATGAGCTATTGTCGTAGCCGCGCCTAGCGCGACCGCGGGAGTGGTGAAATTGGCAGACACGCAGGATTTAGGTTCCTGTGCTTTCGAGCGTGAGGGTTCAAGTCCCTTCTCCCGCACTTCGCTCCAGCCGATCGGCATCCCCGTACCGTCGGGTGAACGGCCGTCAGACCACGGGATGATCTTTGCGTCGGCTTGGCACATTCTGAGCGTTCGCGGAGGAGCCCGCCGCTAAACTCGGAGCATCCGCCGCCCGGCCACATGCCACCTGGAGAACCTTGATCCATCACGCTGCCCTCATCCCGTGGCTCGACCCGCACGCCATCATCACCGGCGCCGGACCCTGGGCCCTGGTCGTCGTGTGCGCGATCGTCTTCGCCGAGACCGGACTCCTCGTCGGGTTCCTCCTCCCGGGCGACACGCTGCTCGTGATCGCGGGCCTGCTCACCCATACGTCGCTCGTCTTCGGCGTCGACATCTGGTGGGTGGCACTCGCCATCGCGTTCGCCGCCTTCCTCGGCGGCGAGGCCGGCTATCTGATCGGCCACAAGCTCGGTCCCCGCGTCTTCGAACGCAAAGAGACCGGACTGTTCAGCATGGAGAACGTGAAACGCACGAACGGCTTCTTCGAGCGTTTCGGCGCCCTCGCCGTGATCCTCGCGCGCTTCGTGCCGATCATCCGCACGTTCGCGCCGGTCGCCGCCGGCGTCGGACACATGAACTACAAGAAGTACTCGCTCTACAACGCGATCGGCGCCCTCCTCTGGGGTGCAGGGCTCACCTACTTCGGCTTCCTGATCGGCTACATCCCGCCGGTGGCGCATTTCGTCGAGAAGTACATCGACGTGATCCTCATCGGTGCGGTCGTCGTGACGCTCGTCCCGACGCTGTACCACTACATCAAGTCCACGCGGAAGGCCAAGAAGAACGCGGCCGCCCGGGCCGCCGAGACGGCGCCGGAGAACTGACCGCCCCTCCTCGCTGCCGGCTACCGGCTGCCGGCTACCGGTGAAGTTCGTCCTCGTGGGCGGCGTGCTCGGCCGGTTCCAGCTGGAAAGTGGAGTGCTCCACATCGAAGTGCGCCGAGAGACAGCCCGAGAGCTCGTCGAGCAGTTCACCCGTGCGCCCCGAACGGAAGACCTCCGGCTCCACCACCACATGTGCGGTGAACACCGGCGCGCCGGATGTGATGGCCCAGACGTGCACGTCGTGGACGGCGACGACCCCCTTCGTGCCCTGGATGTGGGTTCGGATCTCGGCCACATCGGTGTCGGCCGGCGCCGCCTCGCTCAGCACGCGCACCACATCCCTGAGCAGCAGGAACGCCCGGGGAACGATCAGGGCTGCGATCAGCAACGAGGCGATCGCATCGGCGGGGACGAACCCGGTGAACAGGATGACCAAAGCGGCCACGATCACCGTGACCGACCCGATCAGGTCGCCGAGCACCTCCAGGTACGCGCCGCGCATGTTGATCGAACGCCCCGCCGCGGGGCGCAGCAGCAGCAGCGCACCAGCATTGGCGACCAGGCCGATCCCGGCCACGATCAGCATCGGAACGCTCTGCACTTCGGCCTCGGCACCGCCGACCAACCGGCCGATCGCTCCGACCGTGACCGTCACAGCGACGACGAGCAGGATCAGGCCGTTGATGAGCGCGCCGAACACTTCCGCGCGCTGGTAGCCGAACGTCTGCCGGTCGCTCGGGGGTCGAGCGGCCACGATGCTTGCGATCAGGGCGACGATGAGCCCGGTCAGATCGCTCAACATGTGGCCGGCATCGGCCAGCAGTGAGAGCGATCCGCTCAGCCAGGCACCGACGACCTCCACGACGAGCACCGCCGCCACGATCCCGATCGCGATCAGGAGGCGGTTGCGGTTTCCGGTGTGCCCGTGGGCGTGGTTGTGACTCATCTCTTCAACGGTAGGCATGCAGACCCTCGACCCGCCAGAGGTGGGGCCCAGATAGGAATGAGTGCCGTTCTCATTCTCACGACGCCGGCAGCGATCAGCCGCGCGCGACCAGCTCCCTGAGCGCGGGGATGGCGGCCGCGAAGGCCCGGGCGCGGTGGCTTTCCACGTTCTTGACCTCGGGGCCGAGCTCCGCCGTCGTCGACTCGTGGCCGCGCGGGACGAAGATCGGATCGTAGCCGTGACCCTGGGTGCCACGAGCCTCGTGGGCGATGCTGCCGGGCCAGCGACCCTCCACAACGGTCTCGTCACCCTCGGGCGTGACCAGAGCCAGCGTGGCGGAGAAATACGCACCGCGGGCGCCGTCCGGCAGATCAGCGAGCTGGTCGAGCAACAGTCGCAGATTGGCCTCGGCGTCGCCGTGGCGGCCGGCCCATCGAGCGGAGAAGATGCCGGGTGCGCCGCCCATCGCGTCGACGCAGATCCCGGAGTCGTCGGCCAGAGCGGGAAGCCCGGTGTGCGTCGCAGCGGTGCGGGCCTTGATGAGGGCGTTGGCCTCGAAGGTCACCCCGTCCTCGACCGGCTCCGGGCCGTCGTAAGCGACGATCTCCAACCCCGGAACCGCGTCGCCGAGGATCTGCTGGAACTCCCCGGCCTTGTGCTGGTTGTGGGTGGCGAGGACGACGCGGGTCATCGCAGTTCCGCCGCCAGCGCCTCGCTCTGAACCGTCTTCAGCGTCTCGGCGCCGCCGAGCGCGAGGTCGAGCAACGAATCGAGTTCCCGTCGGTCGAACGGGGCACCCTCGGCGGTGCCCTGCACCTCGACGAAGAGGCCGCGACCGGTGACGACCACGTTCATGTCGGTCTCCGCGCGCACATCCTCGACGTAGGCGAGGTCGAGCATCGGCGAACCGTCGATGATGCCCACCGAAACGGCCGAGACAGAGTCGATCAGCGGTGTCGCGCGCTGGCCGATGAACCGGTGCTCGCGTCCCCACTCGAGGGCGTCGGCGAGGGCGACGTAAGCCCCGGTGATCGCCGCTGTGCGCGTGCCGCCGTCGGCCTGGAGCACATCGCAGTCGAGCACGATCGTGTTCTCGCCGAGAGCCTTCATATCGACGACCGCGCGCAGGCTGCGCCCGATGAGCCGGCTGATCTCGTGGGTGCGTCCACCGATCTTCCCCTTCACCGACTCGCGATCCATGCGACTGTTCGTGGAGCGCGGCAGCATCGAGTACTCGGCGGTGACCCAGCCTTTGCCCTTGCCCGCCATCCAGCGCGGGACACCATTCGTGAACGACGCCGTGCACAGCACTCGGGTGTTACCGAAAGAGATCAGCGCCGAGCCTTCGGCGTTCTTGCTCCAGCCGCGCTCGATCGTCACCGGTCGCAGTTGGTCGAGGGTGCGCCCGTCGGCGCGGGTGATGTCGGTCACAGGAGTCTCCTAGGGGTGGGGATGCGGTCAGAGGGGAAGATCGATCACACCGGTCTGCACGAGGTCGACCCGTGAGACCTCGGGACCGATGAAACGGTGCGCCAGGCGCAGGAAGTCGCCCGCATCCGAGCCGGTGGCCTCGTAGCGGATCGTCGGAGGAGCCGTCGAGGTCCTCTCCAGGCCTTGCCCGACAAGAGTGCGGTAGACGTCTTTGGCCGTCTCGGTGTCGCTGGAGACGAGCGTGACGCCCTCGCCCATCACGTACGAGATCGCGCCTTTCAGGAACGGGTAGTGCGTGCATCCGAGCACGAGGGTGTCGACATCGGCGTCGCGGAGCGGCCGAAGGTAGTCGGCCGTGATCTGCAGCACCTCGTCGCCGCTGGTCACCCCGGCCTCCACGAACTCCACGAAACGGGGACACGCCTGCGTGAACAGCTGCAGATCGGGAGCGGCGGCGAAGGCATCCTCGTAGGCTCGCGAGTTGATGGTGCCGAGTGTTCCGATCACCCCGACACGACGCGTCCTGGTCGCGGCGACCGCGCGACGCACCGCCGGCTGGATGACCTCGATCACCGGAACCGAATAGCGCTCGCGCGCATCCCGCAGCATCGCCGACGATGCAGTATTGCAGGCGATCACGAGCAACTTGACACCCTGATCGACGAGGAAGTCGAGCACCTCGAGCGAGAAGCGCCGCACATCGGCGATCGGCTTCGGCCCGTACGGCGAGTGCGCAGTGTCCCCCACGTAGAGCAGGGACTCGTGAGGGAGCTGATCGCGGATCGCCCGGGCGACGGTGAGCCCCCCGACACCCGAGTCGAAAATCCCAATCGGCGCATCGGTCACAAGAAGCCACCATACAACGCGTAGCCCGCCGAAAACGGCAGACATCACCTAGGCTGACAGCGTGACCGCCTCTTCCGCGTTCCTGACCGACCGCTACGAACTCACCATGCTTGACGCAGCGCTGCTGGCCGGCACGCACGACCGGGAGTGCGTCTTCGAGGCGTTCACCCGCCGGCTGCCCGAGGGTCGCCGCTACGGCATCCTCGCGGGAACCGGGCGCCTGCTCGCATTGATCGAGCAATTCCGGTTCGGCGAGCCCGAGCTGGAGTGGCTGCGCGAGAACGGGGTGGTTCGGGATGCGACACTCGACTGGCTCGCCGACTACCGGTTCAGCGGCACCATCAGCGGCTACCGCGAAGGCGAGGTCTACTTCCCGGGTTCCCCGTTCCTGGTCGTGGACGCGCCCTTCGCCGAGGGTGTGATCCTCGAGACGCTCATCCTCAGTGTCTTCAACTACGACTCAGCCGTCGCCAGCGCCGCCGCGCGCATGGTGACCGCCGCGAACGGGCGCCCGGTCGCCGAAATGGGTTCGCGCCGCGCGAACGAGCGCTCGGCCGTCGCGGCGGCCAGGGCGGCATTCATCGCCGGTTTCAGCGCCACCTCCAATCTGGAGGCCGGACGCACCTGGGGCGTCCCCACCATGGGGACGGCCGCACACGCGTTCACGCTGCTGCACGACAGCGAGGAAGAAGCGTTCCGCGCCCAGGTCGACGCATTCGGCCCGTCGACGACCCTGCTCGTCGACACCTTCGATGTGGAGAAGGCGATCGAACTGGCAGTGCGCGTCGCCGGCCCCGGCCTCGGCGCCGTGCGCCTCGATTCCGGCGATCTGCCCAACCTCGTGCGACAGGTGCGTGCTCAGCTCGACTCCCTCGGGGCGACGAGCACCCGGATCACCGTGACCAACGACCTCGACGAGTTCACCATCGCCGCGCTTTCCGCTTCGCCGGTCGACTCATACGGTGTCGGAACCTCGGTCGTCACCGGGTCGGGCTCCCCCGCCTCCGGTATGGTCTACAAGCTCGTCGCGCATCGCAGCCACGACGGCGACGGCGACTGGGTTCCGGTGGCGAAGAAGTCGGACGGCAAAGCGAGTGTCGGCGGCCGTAAGCATCCGGTGCGTCGCCTGGATGCGAAGGGCAGAGCCGTGGCCGAGGCGATCCACATCGTGGAACACGGCGCCACGGTTCACGACAACGGCCGCGACCTCCTGGTTCCCCTGGTCACCGCCGGTGACGTGCACCGGGAACATCTCGGCGCGTCGGGCACGGCGGCCGCCCGCGAACACCGCGAACGTGCGATGGCGGAACTGCCGGACCAGGCATTCCGGGTCGGACGCGGCGACGCCGTGCTGCCGACGATCTACGTGTGACGGGTCGGGTTCGACCTACTCGTCTTTCAGCTTCTCGTAGATCTCTTTGCAAGTGGGGCACACCGGGAACTTCTGCGGATCACGGCCGGGCGTCCACATCTTGCCGCAGAGAGCCTTCACCGGTTTCCCGGTCATGGCCGACTCGAGGATCTGCTCCTTCTTGACGTAGTGCGAGAACCGCTCGTGGTCGCCCGGGTCGACGTTCTGGTTCTGCAGCAGCTCCTCGAGCTCGCGGTCCAGCGTCGCGGTACCGCCACCGTCGGGGATGGCGCCGGGTTCGGAGATGCTCGCTTCGTTCATCCGACCAGTCTAAATCGCCCGCGGGTCAGTCGTTGCGGTTCGCGAAGGCCATCAGCTCCGGCCCGCGCCGGTCGAAGACTCTCGCGCCCAGGTAGAGGCCCCCGAACAGCGAACCGAAACCGAGCACTACGGCCGACAGCGGGGCGATCGTGAGCCAGATCGGCGACACGGCGAGCCCGAGGACCAAGAACACGAGGATGGGCGAGGCGACCACGATGATCGCGAGGAAGCTCAGCGCCTGCACCAGCGCCGCAGACGCTCCCGAGGTCTGAGGCTGCGCGAACGCGCTGTCTCCCGGCTTCGTGGCCGGATACGGGAACAGTGCGGATGCGACGCTCGACAGCCCCAGACCGATCAGCAGGATCGCTCCGCTGAGGCCGGCGACGGCCGGGAGGATGTCCCACTCGCCGAAGATCGCGGTCGTGAGGAGGGAACCCACCACGATCACCGGAACACCGATGATCAGCGGCGGGAAAATCCGGCCGACGCGGTCGGCCACCCCCCTGGTGCCCGAGACGAGGTGAAGCCAGATCGCTGTGTTGTCGTAGGCGATGTCGTTGTGGATGGTCCAGCCGAGGAAAAGGCAGATCATCGGCAACGGGACGAGCGACGCGTAGTGCGCCGGGATGCCGCCCAGGGTGAGCGCGACGATGATGAACACGGGCACGACCGGAACGATCACGAGCGAGATCCAGTAGCGAGGGTCCCTGCCCCAATAGGTCATCGACCGGGCTGAGATCGCCGCTGTCGGGCCGCCGCGCAGACGAGAGAACCAGCCGAGACCGTGGTATGCCCTCGCCTGCGCTTCGCGCGGCGGAGTGACAAGCATCCGAGCGACGAGGTTCGTCCACGCGAGCCAGAGAAGCCCGAGGGTGGCCAGGGCCACGAGCAGCTGCAGCACGGCTGTTCCCCATGCGCCCTGGGCGGCCTCGCCCGGCACCGACCACACCGCGCCGAGGGGGGTCCAGCTCAGCCAGGACGCGAACCCCGAAACCACCCCGAGGCCGTCACGACCCCAGTCGATCGTGAGCAGCAGGAAGACGACCGGGGCGACCAGCACGATCACGAGGATGCCGATGACACCGCCGAACTCACGCGAACGCCGTGTGGAAAGCAGGAACGAGGCGACCGAGGTGGTCACCCGCGAGGCGAGCATGCAGGTGAGGACCACGATGACCGCCGACACCAGCGCGATCAGCGCCGTGCCCGGATCCCTCGACCAGGTGACGACGGTGGCGAGAGCGCACACCGAGAGCACCAGCGACGGGATGCCGATCAGCGCCGCAAGCGCGAGACCGGTCGAGAGCTGGCGAGTGGGCATCCCGAACAGCGAGAACTTGCGCGGATCGAGCGTGTCGTCGACACCGAAGAGGAGCGGGAGAACCGCGAACCCGAGCACAACCAGCGAGCCGATGACGACGATGACGCTGTGCACCGAAGCCGCATCCGGGATCAACCGGGCCGCGATGAGCACCCCGACCACGACGGCCGTGATCGCCACGCCGTACACCAGGCCGACGACCAGGCCGAACACCTGCCACGGGCTGCGCCGGAAGGCGTTGCCCATCAGCCGGAGCTTCAGTCCGAAAAACTGTGCAACCACTCCATGCCCTCCGCCGCTTTGCGCCCACCCGCCAGCTCGACGAAGCGTTCCTCCAGTGTCTGCTCCCCACGGACCTCGTCGATCGTCCCGCCGCGAGAACCTGCCCGCGAACGATGATCGCGACGCTGTCGCAGACCCGTTGGATGAGGTCCATGCCGTGACTGGAGAGCACGACCGTTCCCCCCGCCGCCACATACCGCTGCAGGATGTCGATGACATTCGCGGCAGAGACGGGGTCGACCGATTCGAACGGCTCATCGAGCACCAGCAGTCGAGGAGAGTGGATCATCGCCGCCGCCAGCGCGATCTTCTTGGTCATGCCGGCCGAATAGTCGGCGACGAGCCGGTCGAGTGCATCCTCGATCCCGAACGCCGTCGCGAGGTCCGCCGAACGCGAGCGCACCGTATGAGCGCTCAGCCCCCGCAGCGAACCCGCGTAGAAGAGCAGCTGGGCGCCGGTGAGACGGTCGAAAAGCCGGAGTTTGTCGGGCAGAACGCCGACGGCGCGTTTGGCCTTCACCGGGTCCTTCCAGGCGTCGACGCCGTGGATGTGAACCCGCCCTGCGTCCGGGCGTAGAAGTCCTGTCACCATCGAGAGCGTCGTCGTCTTGCCCGCGCCGTTCGGCCCGACGATGCCGTAGAACGACCCCTCGTGAACCTCGAGCGAAACGCCGTCGACGGCGATCGTCTCGCCGAACCGCTTGTGGAGTCCGCTCAGCGACAGAACGCTGGCCTTGGCGGGCGTGACCGGAGCCGCAGCCTCAGCCGGCAGCTTCTCGGCGGTCGGCACGGCCGTCTGGATGGGCGGATCCTGAGTCTCGATGAGAGGCTTCTCAGCGGGTTCGGCGACCTTCTTCGTGGTGGTGCCCGATCGCGTCGGCGGCTTGGTCGTGCGGGCGCCCGTTCCCTTCGCCGCGGTCGACCGGGAACCGCGCGCGGATGTGCTGGTCGTTGTCGACGGCGCCGCCGCCGCGGCCGTCTTCGCAGCAGGCCGCTTGGCCGCGCTCCTCGCCGGCGCTCTCCGCGGTGTCACCGCTTCGTCTTCGTCCGTCTGACCCGCCATGTCGTCCCCCGTCGTCTCCCCCGTGCGTGTGGCCGGCGAACCGGTCTTGCGAGTTCGCGGTGCCGCCGTCCGCTTCCGGGGAGTCGGTGCCGCACCGGTCTGCCCGACCGTCTCGCGCGCCGAGTCGTCCACCGTCTCGAAGGACTCGGGGCTCTCGGATGACGAACGTTCGAAACTCACCCCGCTAACGTACCAAGCCGCCCGAGTCTTGGGATGCCCAGCGGGCAATCCTGAGAAATCTGAGCCTAGGAAACTCCTGTGAGGAACATAACGACCCCACAACGACATTGTCCGCGCTCTGCCCCTCGAAGGGGTGCGCCGGTATTCTGGCGGAGGCATAAAGGGGTGTCGATACGCGTAAGTGCGGGTGAACCCTGGCGAAACTCTTCCAGGTTCAGTGAACCGATGGGAACGAACCCTCGGAACGCATCCGCACGGAACCCAAGGAGACAATTGTGACGACCCAGGTAGTGATTCTGGCCGCCGGCATGGGCAGCCGCCTCGGACGAACTCTTCCCAAGCCGCTGACCGAGCTGAATGACGGTCGCACGATCATGCAGCAGCAGTTCGACAACATCCACGCCGCCTTCGGCAAAGACGTCAAGGTGACCATCGTCGTCGGCTACAAGCTCGAGCACATCATCGAGGCCTTCCCCGACGCCTCGTTCGTCTACAACGAGCAGTACGACCAGACCAACACATCCAAGAGCCTGATGCGCGCGCTCCAGGCGTCGACCGCCGGCGGCGTGCTCTGGATGAACGGCGACGTCGTCTTCGACCCCGCCGTCCTCGTTCGCGGCGCGGCGCTCGTGAACCGCGACCAGACCTTCGTGACCGTCAACACCTCGTCGGTCGCCGACGAAGAGGTCAAGTACACCACCGGCGCCGAGGGATTCATCCAGGAGCTGTCGAAGACCGTCAAGGGGGGTCTCGGCGAGGCCGTCGGCATCAACTACGTCTCCAGCAAAGACAAGGCGTCGTTGCTCCGTCAGCTGCAGCGTGTCGGCGATCAGGATTACTTCGAGCGCGGGATCGAGCTCGCCATCGAACAGGACAACCTCCTCGCCGAACCGGTCGACATCTCAGACCTGTACGCGGTGGAGGTCGACTTCGCCGAAGACCTCGAACGCGCCAATCTCTTCGTCTGAGAGCCGGATCGTCTCGACTGGTGACCGTGGCCGTGTCAGAAGCACACGGCAACGATCAATACGATGGGTTCTGTGACCAGTACATTCTCTGAGGTGCGGCCCGGCCAGCGGACGAAGTTCGCGCGCTATCGGCACTCCCTCTGGTTGCTGACCAGGCGCGATCTGCGCGTGCGCTATTCCACGAGTGCACTGGGCTATCTATGGTCGATCCTCGATCCGCTCGTGATGAGCGGCATCTACTGGCTCGTCTTCACACAGATCTTCCACCGGAACGTCGGCGAAAACCCCTACATCGTCTTCCTCCTCTCCGCGCTGCTCCCGTGGATGTGGTTCAACGGCTCCGTCTCCGACTCCACACGGGCATTCCTGCGGGAGTCGAAGCTGATCCGATCGACCATGATCCCGCGCTCGATCTGGGTCAACCGGATCGTGGCCTCCAAGGGGATCGAGTTCCTCCTCTCCCTGCCCGTGCTCGCGGTGTTCGCCATCTTCAGCGGCGCAAAGGTCAACCTCGACATCCTGCTGTTCCCGCTCGCCATCTCCATCCAGGTCGTGCTCACGGTCGGCGTCGGCCTCATCGTCGCCCCGCTCGTGGTCTTCTTCCGAGACCTGGAGCGCGCGATCAAACTGTTCCTGCGCTTCCTCTTCTACGCCTCGCCCATCATCTACAGCGCGCGCGACCTGGAACACATCCACGGGCTCAGGGACATCGCCGCCTTCAACCCGCTCACCGGCCTGTTCAGCATCTACCGATCGACCTTCTTCGCCCAGGAGCTGGATTGGCATCTCGTCCTCACGAGCAGCCTCGTCTCCCTGATCCTGCTCGGCATCGGGGTGCTCGTCTTCCGCCGCTGTGAAGCCGCCGTTCTGAAGGAGATCTGATGCCGGAACCCGTCATCTCCGTCACCGGGCTCGGTGTGCGCTTCCGCCGGAACCGGGGCGGCCGCCGCTCATTCAAGGATCTCTTCAGCACTCGACAGCGGCGCGTCCGCCCCGACGATTTCTGGGCTCTGCGCGACGTTTCATTCACGGTGCACAGCGGTGAGTCGATCGGCGTCGTCGGGCGCAACGGCCAAGGGAAGTCGACTCTGCTCAAACTCGTGGCCGGCGTGATGCTTCCCGACGAGGGAACGGTGCGCGTGGACGATGGCGTCGCCCCGCTGATCGAGATCACCGGCGGGTTCGTCGACGACCTCACCGTGCGCGACAACGTCTATCTCACCGCGGGTCTGCACGGCATGTCGAAAGCGCAGATCGACGAGCGTTTCGGCAGCATCATCGATTTCGCCGAGATCGGCGACTTCGTCGACACGCCGTACAAGCACCTGTCCAGCGGAATGAAGGTGCGCATCGCGTTCTCGGTCATCTCCCAGTTGGAGGAACCGATCATCCTGGTGGACGAAGTCCTCGCCGTGGGCGATCGGAGTTTTCGAGAGAAGTGCTACACCCGTATCGAGGAGCTCCTCGACGGCGGCCGCACGCTGTTCTTCGTCTCGCACAACGAAAAGGATCTGCGTCGATTCTGTACGCGCGGACTCTATCTCGACAAGGGGAAGCTCGTTCTCGACGGACCCATCGACGACGTTCTCGACCTGTACAACGTGGACTACGGGTCCTGAATACTTTCCCCCGATCAGGACTGCTTTTCGACCTCACGAAGACTCCTCCACAGGGTCGCGGGCTGTGAAGTTATCCACTGGTTTCTCGGCGTGATCGGGAGAGGGCGCGGGGCGTCGGACGGGGTGGTTATTTTAGCCACATGGTTCGTTATCGAGTTCTTCACAGTCCCTCATCCGTCCGACGTTCGCCTCGCCTCGCCCATCGGGTTCCCTGGCGTGTCGACCGGAGCGCACCGCCGGTCTATCGTCTCGTGAACACGAGCCGAGAGATGCTCCACGGCGTCTCCGTCAGCATTGCGGGCCGATCGCGCCTGCAGGTCAGCTCCCCCACCTCCATCGCCCCGGGTGCCGCCGTCGACGCCACCGTCACCGGCGCTCGAATCGAGCGCGATACGATTCTCGTCGTGCGCTGGTTCCGGTCCGATGGTTCCGAATATCTCTGGCACGTCAGTTTCTGACGCGCTGAATCGGGGGCTCGGGCCGGCGGGCCCCCGAAACAGGCGGGCGCGGCCCCCTCACGCGTTCAGCGACGGGTGCGATTTCGGCGTTCGCGCATGAACTCGGCCGCCGTAAGAACACGCAGGGCTGCGGGAAGGTCGTCACCATCCAATCCCCCGATGAGGATGGCGGGGTCGATTCCGAGCACGCTGGAGATGCGCACGATCGTGTGAAGACTCGGGTTCGCGGAACCCCGTTCGATCTTCCCGAAATTGGTCACATGCATCTGAGCAAGATCCGCGACGCTTTCTTGACTGAGTCCGAGTTTCATTCGTGCGGTGCGTACTCGCTCGCCAAGAATCTGGGCGGCCCGGGAGTGTCTTTCTGCCATACAACATACCTACGGGTATCAAACATCTCATTCCAGAGCGGGCTCACCTCGGGCCTGTCGACCTCCAGGCCAGACCACCGACTATGCGTGTATTCGAGACGGCGTTCAGGGAGGCCACGTAAACTCGGACGATGGGGAAACAAGAGAAGCCGATCGTCTCGGTCACCGGCGGCCCGCCGAAGGGCGGCGACACTCCGCAGCTGCTCAACACGACGCTCGATCGGTTCCTCGCCATCCATCGCCCGGTCGTCCTCGCCCACTTGCGCAGCATCCGTCGGCGACATCCCGAGGCCACCCCGTCCGACCTCGCAACGATCATCGAGCGTCGCTATCTGGCGACCGTCACCGCCGGGGGCGCGGCGGTCGGTGTGACGGCGGTCGTGCCGGCGATCGGCACCGGCCTCACCCTCGTCCTCTCGGGGGTCGAGACTGCCGGTTTCCTCGAGGCGACCGCCCTCTACGCGCAGTCCCTGAGCGAACTGCACGGCATCGCCGTCGACGACCCCGATCGCGCCCGCGCGCTCGTGCTCACCATGATGCTTGGTCGGGAGGGCTCCGACCTGGTTCGTCAGCTCGCCGGCCAGGTGACCGGCGGGGGCGGCACCCGCTCCGCCTATTGGGGCGAACTCGTCACTTCGAGCCTGCCGACCATGGCTGTGGGGCCGCTCGTCGACCGGCTCAAGAGCATCTTCCTGCGGCAGTTCGCGGTGCGCGGTGGCACGAGTCTCGTCGCACGGGCCATCCCGTTCGGTGTCGGCGCTGTGATCGGCGGCGCAGGCAACCACATCGTCGGTCGACGAGTCGTGCAGAATTCACGCCTCGCCTTCGGCGCCGCTCCGGCAACCTTTGCTGCCGCGCTTGCACCGCAAGCGCGCACCGTGCGCGTCCGATCCGGTGGTGAGGGCACCATCGCGGCCCGCTCATTGGCTGCCACGGTCGGGGGCGCGCGACGGCTTGGCGCCGGCGCGGGTGATGCTGCGATCCGCGCGGGACGCGTTGTGCGCGGCGCCCTCCCCCGGCGTGGATGGACGGAGGCGCCCGCAATCGAACCCGGCGAGAACTGATCTCGACGGGTCACTGCGCTAGACGATCGGTGGACGACCGGCCAGCGCCATCCGCCACACGGTCGACCAGCTGATCGGACGGCGCTCGCCCGGATCGCTCCGCCAGCCTTCCGCCCAGCCGCCGAACCACGCTTTGAGCGCGGCTGGGCGACGGAACCAGCGCACGATCTGGATGCCGGTCCACGATCCGACGTAGAGCGGCATCAAGACGACCGGCAGGTTGCGCCGCGCCAGCCACACCCGATTGCGAGCATTCAGACGGTAGTACTCGGTGTGGCGGGTCGGAGAGACCGCCGGATGGTTGACGACGAGTTCGCCGGCATACCAGGTTCGCAGGCCCTGATCCCAGACCTTCCAAGCCAGGTCGATGCCCTCGTGGGCGTAGAAGAACGGTGCAGCCCAGCCGCCTGTCCGCTCGAAAACGCGGCGCGGCATCACGATCACGGCCTCGCACACGGAGAAGACAGGGCTGGAATGGGCGGGGTCGCCCTTACGGATGCGCGGGATCCACCGCCGGGGTGACATCGTGCCCGATGGGTCGACGATGCGAGGTTGGATCATCCCGACGCTCGCGTCCCGCCCGAGCAGTGCGATCGCGTCTGCGAGGAACCGGAACGACGGAATGCTCGCGTCATCGTCGAGGAACAGAAGGATCTCCCCCTCCACGAGCGGCACACCACTGTTGCGACCGGCCGGGATGCCGAGGTTCTCCTCCAGGTGCAGGATTCCGACACCGGGCGGTAGCGGAGGGTCGGAGGTCGCCGGATCCCAGCCGTTCCCCACCACCACGATGTCGGTGCTCACGCCGACTTGGGCGAGCACCGAGTCGATGCCGTGGCGCAACTCGTCAGGGCGCGTTCCCTGCGTGAGAACGACGACGCCGACCCGCGCCTCAGCCACGAACCCGTTTGGACGCCATGATCGTCACGAAGTGCCCCACGAGTGCCAGAAGCGCCAGCGGCACGAGTGCGCTCAGCAGGATGCGGTCGGCGAGCTGGTCTCCGATGAACAGCCCGACGATCCCGAACACGAAGATCAGGATCGTCAGTTCTACCGAGTGGTAGAGCCGGTGGAACGGCACGAACCGCGCAACCCGGCGCAGCCGGGCGATGGCGCCGTTGGTGGGCGCGTACTCACTCTGAGTGTCGGCGAGCTTCGTCAGCCCCGCGTTGGCCCGCGCAACCCGCACCATGTCGTTGAGGGCCTTGTTGAGCACCACGATGAGGGCGAGCAGCGTGCCGAGGTTCGTCCAGAGGAAGTCGTCGGGGGCCTGGAACGGGTAACCGGCGGCGCGGAACCCGAGCGCGATGGCGATGAGCGTCTCGGTGGAGTAGTGCCCGACATTGTCGAGGAAGATCCCCGCCGGCGACGATGTCTTGCGCCAGCGTGCGACTTCGCCATCGCAGCAGTCGACGAGCATCTGCAGCTGGCCGAGCACGAGGGCGAGCGCCGGACCAGCGATCCCCGGGATGAGCAGGGAAGCCGCGGTCGCCCAGCCGACGAGGATCATCAGCCCGGTCACGCCGTTGGCCGAGATCGGCGTCTTCAGGAGGAACCAGGTGAGGTACGGGGACAGATTTCGCAGGTAGAGCGACGCCGTCCAGTGTTCGGCGTTGCGTCGACCGCGCACCTCCGGGGGCTGTGCGACAGCACGCAGCTCGGCGATCGAGGTGGGGCGCGCGCCGCGCGCACCGCTGTCAGGGGCTGACATGGCTACCTTCCCGTGTGGGCCGTGATATTGCGCGTGAGGGAGAGGTACCCCAGCACGAAGCCGATCCCCCAGCAGAAATGGATGCACGGCAAGACTACGAGAAACCACAGGAACGAGCGAAGTCCGTCGCGTCGACCCCAGAGGATTGCGGAGGCGATGACAACGAGGATGTAGAAGGCCGGAACCGCGAACCCGAGCAGCAGCCACGGTGCAGCCCCCACCGCGGCTTGGACGATCCCGACGATTCCGAGGATCAACCCGACCGCCACCGCGATGACCATGACCGGTGGGGCGAAGTAGCGCAACCCGTTCGCGGCTGGGAAGCGGCGGGCGAGCTCGCCACGCCACACGCCGGTGGAGACGAACTGCCGGGCGAGCCGGTAGAGGTTGGGACGTGGGCGGTAGGTCACCTTGAGCTCCGGGGTGAACCAGACGGTCCCGCCCGTGCTCCGCAGCCGGCGGTTGAGTTCCCAGTCCTGCCCGCGTTTGATTCCTTCGTCGAAGAGTCCGACCTCGAGGAGGCGGTCGCGGCGGAACACACCGAGGTAGACCGTCTCGGCCGGACCTGCTTCGCCCCCGACATGCAGTTTCGTGCCCCCCAGACCTATTCTGCTGCCGTACGCGCGGGCGACCGCGGCCTCGAAGGGGGTGGTGCCCTGGGCATCCATCAGACCGCCGACGTTGTCGGCCCCCGTCTGCTCGATCGTCTCGACCGCGATGCGCGCGTAGTCGGGCGGCAGCACGGAGTGCGCGTCTACGCGCACCACGATCGGGTACTGCGATGCGCGGATGGCGAGGTTGAGCCCGGCCGGTGTCGAGCCGACCACATTGTCGACGACGTGGATGCGCGGGTCGACCGCGGCCAGCTCGGCGACGAGCTCGGTCGTGCCGTCCATGCTCGGGCCGAGCGCCAGAGTGACCTCGAACGGCCCGGCATAGTCCTGCCGGAGAAGGCTGTCCACCGCCGCGCGAACATGGGTGACCTCGTTCAGAACGGGCATCACGTACGAGACACCGGGGAGGGTGTTCTGTGCGGCAGTGTCCGGCATCTGGTCCATTCGTTCGGGTTGTTCGAGCTTATCAGCCGGGGGTCGGCGGCTCCCGAACGCGCAGAGGCCGCCCCACCGAAAGCGGGACGGCCTTTGCGCCGAGCGGTCGCGGATCAGCTCGCGGGGAGCGATCCGAGGGTGACCGAGGTTGTCTTCGTCTGACCGTCGCGGATGTAGGTCAGATCTGCCTTGGACCCGGCCGCGAGCGCGCGCACCTGCGCGGTCAGGTCGGTCGCGCTGGTGATCGGGAGACCGTTGAAACCGACGACGATGTCGCCCGCCTTCAGACCGCCGCCGGCTGCGGCACCGCCGCTCGTGACCGTCTTGATCTCGGCGCCGACCGTCGTGGCCTTCGCGTCGGAGCTGGCGTCGACGACCGAGGCACCGAGCAGACCGTGGCTGGCCGAACCGTTCTTGATCAGCTCGTCGGAGACCCGCTTGGCGAGGTTCGACGGGATGGAGAAGCCCACCCCGATGTTGCCCGACTGCGTGCCGGAGCTGGACGAGCCGCTGGCGCTGGCGATGGCGACGTTGACGCCGATCAGCTCGCCCTTCGCGTTGAGGAGCGCGCCACCGGAGTTGCCCGGGTTGATCGCGGCGTCGGTCTGGATGACCGGCAACGAGATCGTGGCCTGCGTCTGAGTCTGCGACTGGCTTCCGCTGCCGCTTCCACCCTGACCGGGGAAGTCGAAGTTGAAGGGGTTGCCGTTGCTGTCGCCACCGCTGCCGCCGCCGCTGGATCCGTCGGAGCTCTTCGGCGCAGCCGAGGAGGCGATGCTGATGCTGCGGTTCAGCGCGCTCACGATTCCGTCGGTGACTGTTCCGGAAAGTCCGAGCGGCGCGCCGATGGCGACGGCCGTGTCACCGACGTTGAGCTTGCTCGAGTCGGCGAACGTGATCGGTGCCATCCCGGATGCGCCGTCGAGCTTGATCACCGCGAGATCGGTCGTGGGGTCGGTGCCGACGATCTTGGCCGTGTAGATCTTGCCATTGTTGTCCTGCACCGAGATGGTGACGTTGGAGGCCTGGCCGTCGAGCGTGACGACGTGCGTGTTCGTCAGGATGTACCCGTCGGATGTCAGGACGATCCCGGAACCGGTGCCGCCTTCGCTGCTCCCGGTGACGGAGATGGTGACAACGCTCGGGGAGGCCTTCGCGGCCACCGCTGTCACAGTCGTCGCGTCGTTCGCATTGTTGACCGTGATGTTCTGCGGGCCGGTGGCCGTCTTGATGACGGCGTTGTTCGCACCGGATGCGGCGTAGATCCCGACCCCGGCTCCGGCTCCGGCGACACCGCCGATGAGAGCGCCGATCGCGAGGGTTGCGATGATCACCCCGGTCGAACGCTTCTTCGCCGTCTTGGGCGCTGCCCCGGCGGGGGCTCCACCGTTCTGGGTCGCGTACTGCTGGTTCGGCGCTTGCGGGGCGTACGGCTGCTGAGGGGCACCCTGGTAGGGGGCGTGTGCGCCGGGCTGGCCGAAGGACCCCTGGCCATAGTTCGGCTGCGGAACGGTGGGCTGCTGAGCCGTCGACTGCTGGCCGTAGGGCTGCTGCCCATACTGCTGCGGGGCGGCGGGCTGCTGGCCGTACGGCTGTTGCCCATACGCCTGCGGCGGGAGCGGCTGCGTCGGCTGCGTCGCGGTCGGTGCGGCAACGCCCTGGGGCTGGGTCGCCTGGCCCTCGGAGGGGATCGGCGCGACAGCGACGGCCGGCACCGCAGCGGCGGTCGGCACCTCAGCGGCGGTCGGCACCTCAGCGACGGCCGGCACCTCAGCGGCGGTCGGCACCTCGGGGGCAGCGACCGACGGCTCGATCGGAGCCGGGGACTCCAGTGTCTGCGCGGCAGGCTCCGCTGGGACCGCGGAGGTGGTGTCCGCAACCGGGGCCTGTGCCGGCTCGGGAATGTTCTGGGCGACCGCATCCACGACCGGCTCCGCGGCGGCGTCGTGGTCGGGCTTCGCTGGTTCCGGTGTGATCGGGGTGTCCGTCATTGTGTTGCTCCTTCCAAGCACTCACAGCTTGGGTGTTGAACCTGGACGTTCTATTTGCGAGTCCTGTGGGCGAGCTACCGCCTGCCAATGACTCTGCTTAACGTACCGAACGCCGCGTGAGCAGACCAGGTCGTAGGTTGGACTCACAGCGCGAGGAGGGACACCGATGACGGTCAGCGGATCATGGCAGGCAGCAGCACGCGGGGCAGGGCTCCTCGGGACCGACGGCCGGATCGCCGCCACGATCTTCGCCGAGATGAGTGCACTCGCGGCGAGCACCGGCGCGATCAATCTGGGTCAGGGATTCCCCGATGAAGACGGTCCCAGCGAAGTGCTCGACACTGCGATCGGGGCGATCCGGGCCGGTGTGAATCAATACCCGCCCGGGCTCGGACTCCCCGATCTGCGTGCGGCGATCGCCGAACACCAGGCACGCTTCTACGGCCTCACGGTCGATCCTGAGCGCGAAGTGCTGGTGACCGCCGGCGCGACCGAGGCGATCGCCGCCAGTCTCCTCGCTCTGCTGGAGCCTGGCGACGAAGTCGTCACGTTCGAACCGTTCTATGACGCCTACGGAGGCCTCATCGGCTTGGCCGGTGGCGTGCACCGCACCGTTCCGCTGCATCTGCCCGACTTCCGGCCCGATCCGGAGGAACTTCGCCGTGCCGTGACCGACCGCACGCGGGTGATCCTGGTGAACAATCCGCACAATCCCACCGGCACCGTCCTGCCCCGCGAGACGCTGGAGCTCGTCGTCGAGCTCGCCCACCGGCACGACGCGGTCATCGTGACCGACGAGGTCTACGAGCACCTCACCTTCGGGCCGCGTCACGTTCCCATCGCCTCGCTTCCGGGCGCTCGCGCACGCACTGTCACCATCTCCTCGGGCGGCAAGACGTTCAACACCACCGGCTGGAAGGTCGGCTGGCTCACGGCACCCGCCGAGCTCGTGACGGCGATCCTCGCAGTGAAGCAGTTCCTCACCTACGTCAACGGCGCACCGTTCCAGCCGGCAATGGCCGTCGGGCTCCGGCTCGGCGATGACTTCTTCACCGGAATCGCGCGAGACCTCCGACACAAACGCGATGTCCTGTCGGAGGGTTTGCGCGCGGCCGGCTTCACGGTCTCCCCCAGCGACGGAACGTATTTCGTCGTCGCCGATGCCGCTCCGCTCGGCTATTCGGACGCGGTCGAGTTCTGCCAGGCTCTTCCCGGTCTCGCAGGGGTCGTCGCCGTTCCGCTGTCGGCCTTCTGCCGCGACGCATACGCCGCGAGCACCGCATCCCTGGTCCGCTTCGCGTTCTGCAAGCGCGTGGACGTGCTCGAACAGGCCGCCGCGAGGCTCGCCGGCCTGCGACCTCAGCCGAGCGGTTCGACCCGGTAGCGACGGAGCGCGAGGGCCGGGTTGGTGGTCCGCACTTCTGCGATCCGGGCGGCGGAGACCGGGGCCGTCGCGATCCCCGGGGTCTCGCCGAGCGCCGCGATCGCCACCCCCATCGGGTCGACGATCAGGCTCGAGCCGACCCCGATCGGCGGGCTGTGGTCGGCGGCCGCCAGGTAGACGGTGTTCTCGATCGCCCGCGCGGTCAGCAGGGTGCGCCAGTGATGCTCCTTCAGCGGCCCGCGAACCCATTCGGCGGGCACGAGCACCAGCTCGGCGCCGGCGTCGACGAGCCGGCGCGTCACCTCCGGGAAACGGATGTCGTAGCAGGTCTGCATCCCGACCCGGATCCCGTCGACGTCGAACGTCTCCGGATCCTCCAGCCCGCCCGGTGCGACCCACTCCGATTCGTTCGCACCGAACGCATCGTAGAGGTGCTGTTTGCGGTAGACCGCGACGATCTCACCGAACGGATCGGCCGCGACGAGGGTGTTAGAGAAGCGGTCCCCCGCCGCCCGCTCGACCAGCCCGGCGACCACGAACACGTCGTGCTCGCGCGCGGCCGAGCCGAGCGCACGCACGAACTCGCCATCGAGCGCCTCGGCGTTGCCGAGGAACGACTCGCCGAGCGGATGCGTGAAGTACGACGAGTACTCGGGAACACCACGAGCCTCGCCCCGCGTGAAGCCGCCTCGGCCACGAACCCTCGCACCCGCTCTCGGTTGGCGGCCCGGTCGTCACCCGGTGCGAACTGCACGACCGCGATGACGATCTCCGGTGCGCTCGCGCCCTCCATCAGACTCCCGTCGTCGAACCGGCGGCGACACCCGACGGCGGGTCCGCCTCGGCGTCGCCCCGATCATCCCTCGGCGTCGCCCCTGTCAACGGTAGCCGCACACTGATCGTCGTGCCGACACCCTCTTCGCTGGCGATGTCGAGGCTGCCGCCGTGGGCGGAGACGATCGCCTTCGTGATCGTGAGACCGAGGCCGACCCCCGGCACGGCGTTCCTCGTCGCGGTCGAGGCACGGAAGAAGCGGGTCGAGAGCTGACCGAGCTCGACGGCCGGGATGCCGATGCCGGTATCGGTCACGGTGATCACAGCATCCGCCCCCTCGGACCGCACCGCGACGGTGACGTGCCCGCCGGCGGGAGTGAACTTGATCGCGTTCGAGATGAGGTTGTCCACCGCCTGACCAAGACGCACCGGGTCACCGGTGAGCACGATGGACTCCTCCGGCAGGCCCGTCACGAGCGTCACGGCGGCGGCGTCCGCCACGGGACGAGCCGACTCGACCGATGCGGCGATCACCGGACCAAGGTCAACCGGACGCAGGTCGAGCGGGAAGCGACCCGACTCGACCTGAGCCGTGAAGAGCAGATCGCCGACGAGACGGAGCAGGCGGTGGGCGTTGCGTTCGGCCACCCCGAGGTACTGCATCTGCTCGCTCGAGAGCGGCGCCTCCTCATCGTCGCGCAGGAGCTCCAGATATCCGAGGATGGAACTCAGCGGGGTGCGCAGCTCGTGCGAGATGAGGCCGACGAACTCGTCTTTCAGACGGGCGAACTCCCGGGCCTTCGTCATGTCCGTCGCAACGAAGATGAAGCCGACACGGTGACCGTTCTCGTCCAGGCGCGGTGTCGCCGCAACCTGCACGGGGACATGCTTGCCGTCGGGGCGCACATACGTCCAGTCCCGCACATCCGCATAGCCGGAACGCACTGCGTCGACGAGCGCCGAGAAATCTTCAGCGCTGGAGACGGTGCTGAGCCGCGCGTCCATGTCGCGAAGACGGTCCTCGAGCTCCGACGCCAGATGGAAGTCGACGACGTGCCGGCCGGCGTCGAGAACCTGGCGTTCGGTGAGCCCGAACATCTTCTCCGCACCCGGATTCCACACATCGATGAGACCGTCGAGGTCGGTGCCGATCACCGACTGCTCGGTCACGGCGTTCCAGATGCTCTGAATGAGTCGATTCGCGGTCTTCAGGCGCGCCTCGTTGAGGGTCAGCTCGTCAGAGACCCGCATCGCCTCCTCCAGCAATGACTTCCGTTGGGCCGCCGCCGCCTGGGCCGCAGCGAGCTGCTGGCGCACCCGGTGCGCGATCTCGTTGATCACCGCGGCGACGATCACGTAGATCAACGGCGAGAAGAACGCCCGCACGAGTTCGCCGACCGTCGCCGGATCCTCGCTGAACAGCGACGGCGCGAGCAGCACGAGGAAGATCCCCAGCCCGGCGATGAGCACATTGATGCGGCCCTCTTCGCTGGCGATCCACACGAACGGCAGCAGCAGCAGCGCACCGAACGGCGAGGCGGCTCCACCGGTGCCGAGACGGAAGAAGCCCACCGCGATGAGCGAGAGCACCGGGACGATGATCGACCATTCCATCCCCAGCCGGTTCCAGGGGAGCGCGAAGGCGAGGATCGATGCCAGCAGCACGATCCCGAGCGCGATGCCGAAGTAGACGGAGTCGCTCATTCTCGGCTGGAACGGCAGCACAGTGATGATGATGGCCAATGCGAAGCCGGCGATCGTCGGAATCTGTTTGACGAACGGAGACGGCGATTCGAGGGAGATCCGGCGGATCCAACGATCGATCGTCATTCTCGCTCCCCCGCTCCGAGCATGTCCCGGATGCGGGCCGACAGCACGCGTGGGCTGAACGGCTTGATCACGAACCCGTCCGAACGATCGGCGACCACGCCATGGTCGGTGAGCAGCTGAACGGATGCCGACACCATGAGGATGAGCGTGCCGCCGGCCGACGGCTCCGAGCGGATCGCCTCCGCGACCTCGATCCCGTTCAGGCCCGGCATCGAGAGGTCGAGCACCACCAGGTCGACACCACCGGCGCGTACCGCATCGAGCGCCGCCCGACCGTTGTCGACCGCTGCCGCGACCTCCGCTCCGGCCCGCTCCGCAGCGATCACCATGAGAGCGCGGATGTCGGCGTCGTCGTCGGCGATGACAACCCGCTTGGGGCCGCCCACACCTGCGCTCACGAGAAGAACACCACGCGGACGACGATGATGACCGCGATCACCAGCAGCGCGATACCGGCCGCGGGAATCAGGCGACGCTCGGAGCGTCGGTTCTCGTCGATCTCCCGCTGCAACTCGGCGCGCGTGGTCTCGTCCAGTTCGTGACTCATCGCATCCATCCGGTCGTGTCGGTCGGCTCCGACGTGTCATCCGCCGCGGCGAGGATGCGCTGCACCCGCTCGTAGCGGCCGACGTCGGCCGCGTCGTGACTGTCGGTCGAGGCGACGAGCCTGGCGCCTGCCGCCTGCAGCGCGACGACCGCGGCGCGCCCCGGGCAGGCCCACTTCTCGTTGACCTCGACGATCGTGCCTGTGCGGGCGGCGGCGCCGGCCCACGCCGCGAGTCGCTCGGCACCGAGATCGTTTTCGGCGAGCCCGATCTTCGGCAGGATCGAGAACCAGTGCGCGAGCTGTGCCTGCGGCGTGCGCTCCATCGCGCGGATGCTCGCGGTCACGAACAGGTCGAGCGCGTCGTCGACCGAGAGGTTGCCCGCGAGCCGTTCACGGGTGGCGGCCGGCGACCACGGGCCGTCGGTCCCCGGAAACTGGTGGTCGCCGATCACCACCGCATCGACTCCCCCGGCGCGCCCGACGATCAGACCCGCGGGCGTGTCGACGGCGCCTGACGCATCCAGAAGCTTCGCCTCGACGCCGGTGACCACGACGAGCCCGCTCGGAACCGGCTCCGCCGCCACCGCACGCACGAACTCGGGCACCCACGTGGTCGACGAGCGCACATGGTCGGTCAGACGCAGGCGTCGCAGTCCCACGGAAGCGGCCGCCGAGATGTTCTCGGCGAGGGTGCTGCGGGCGTCGTCGGAGAAGGTCGAGTGCACATGGAAGTCGCCGAGCAGCAGATCGGCCGTCGGCGCGGTCATTCCTCGCCGGGACCCTCGGCGTGGGCGGCGTTGTCGGAGACCAGCACCTC